>CAKUYM010000053.1 GCA_934716785.1 uncultured Bacteroides sp.
GTCTTCGACATGTGGAAATCCACATTGTTCTGGAACGAATACTTCATGTAGTCGATATTGTTTTTGTAAGAGAAGAAATTGCTCGAACGATCTTTCAGCATACCCGTTTCATGATTGACATTTATGTTCATGAAGTAAGTAATTTTGGACGTACCGCCACGGACATTAAAGTTGGCCTTTTGGTTAAATGTCGCATTCTTGAACACTTCGTCATACCAATCCACATTCGGGTAAATGTATGAATTCAGATTATTCGCCGTACCATAAATCTTGTCTTCCGAGTACAATGCATCTCCGGTGCCTTGATTGGTGACAGCCTCATTGTACATTCTCATAAATGTAACTCCATCCACCGTTCTCGGTCGCTTGATAGGCGTGTTGACATAAGTCTCCACACGCACACCGATAATCGGTTTCTCAAGGTCGGATCCCGATTTCGTCTTGATGATAAGCACACCGTTCGCGCCACGCGTACCATACATGGCAGAAGCTGTTGCATCTTTCAATACAGAAAAACTTTCGATGACTTCTGGATCGAGTGAATTCAAATCCGCTTTTGAGATTTCCACTCCATCAAGTACAATCAGCGGGGTAGCACTGTTCATGGTGGCAACACCACGGATAAAGAAATCTGCCCCGTTGTTCCCCGGCTCACCGCTACGTTGGTAAGAGATTACACCCGAGAGTCGGCCGGCAAAGGCTGTGGAAAGATTGGCGGTCGGCACTTTCAAGTCGGCCGGACGCACAGACTGAATAGAGCCTGTCACTGTTTCTTTCTTCTGGCCTGTATTGAAAGCAGTTATCACAACCTCTTCAAGCGCCTGCGTATCGTCGGACAAAGTAACGGAGATCACTTTCTGCTTACCCACCTTGATTTCCTTACTGGTGTATCCCATAAAAGAAATGACCAAGACATCGGTTGGAGCTACCAAGATTTCAAACTTACCGTCCAAATCGGTAGCAGTGCCCACCTTAGAACCTTTAATCATTACAGATGCTCCGGGTATCGCCTCTCCCGAGGAGGACTCGGTCACCACTCCTATCACCTTATGTTTAGAAGCTTGCTGCACAGATTCGTTTTCTACTTTCAAGATAACTTCATTACCTTTAATCGTATAACGAACCCCACTGCCTTTGAATACTTCATCAAGCACTTCATTAATTGTGCCCGAGCAATTAATGTTCTTGACCTTTGTGTTTTTCAGGTCAGCCGCATTGTAGAAAAAAGTATAATTACTGTTTTTTTCAATAAGCTGAATAGCCTGTTTGATAGTGATTGACTGCCCTTTTACTGATACTTGCCCTTGGGCTCCAAGAACAGATAGCGGATAAAAAAGCAATGCAAAGACGATATACTTCAAATATCGTCCGCAAGTAGAGACTCTTTCTTTTCTCATGCTTTGACTGATTAAATTAGACATTCGATTAAATTTTTAATAGATTATTTATATTGGTACTAGTGAATAATTATTTGTTTATCATGTGTTTCTATGGTCAAATCAAGACTGAAACAGATTTTATCAAGTACGTCGTCCAAAGTCTCATCATAACGTATGCTACCGCTGAACAATGCTTTTTTCTTTAAATCTCTCGCTAAAACTATATTTGCTTTATACATATGATTGACTGTTTCAATCAGTTGGGCTAATGGCACATCCTCAAAATAATACCGACCATTCTCCCAACTGATTTTTGATATATACTCGATTTGCGTCTGTGCATTGTTTACGTTATAAATTATTTTCTGAAGGGGCTGCATTACTATTTTCTGCCCTGTCGATTCTACATTAAATTCTATCTTGCCATCGAACAGCGTAATCTCATTCTGCTTCGCATCGTCTTGGTTGACAAGAAAACAGGTTCCTTTCACCGCTATAAAAGCCTTATCGATATATACTTGAAATGTACTCTCTGCATGCTTGCTTACTTCAAACAATGAATTGCCGCTAAGCCATACTTTTCTGTCCCTATTGAAATCTTTTATGTATTGAATAGAACTCCCCGACTCCATCCACACTTTTGTGCTATCCGGTAAGACATACATTTTACTCTGCCGGGCTTCAACTTTTATTAAATCTTTCTTTCCTGCCCTGCTACCTTTGAACCCTATCCAAAGTCCGCCTATCAATAACACAACTACTACAGAAGCAGCAGCGAATTTTCTACCAAGTACTACCAGTACTTGGTAACTTTAGTCTATCATTACAGTGACATTTATATTGCGAATAAGTAGTTTGCTAAAAAAAATCCCGCCATGATACGCCTCGCCAAGAGACGTATCATGGCAGAATCTGTTGCTATCAGAATATGTATTCTTTATCTTTATAGAAATTGTATTTGATAAGTGCAATATATTGCACAATTCATTAGGATTTCAAATAAATTCCCTTACCTTTGTACTAAAAGTGCAATATATTACACTATGAGATATGGAGAATTAATAAAGAAACGCAGAGCTTTGTTGAATTTAACCCAGCAAGATCTATCGGATTATACGGGGTTGAGCGTGCGCATAATTAAAAGTGTGGAATTAGAGAAAGGTAACCCGTCACTTAACACACTTGAAAAGATTGCGGATATCTTAGGTTTGGAAATAGTTATGAAAGTGAAAGGAGTGAATGGATGAGACAGGCACAAGTTTTATCAAACCAAATCGTTGCGGGGCTATTGACCGAAACAGATGATGGGCAATACATCTTCCAATATGATGATGCCTATCTGCTTGACCCTAAGTGCAGACCCATTACTTTGGCTTTTCCGAAGCGAAGGGAAAAGTATGTGGCAGATGAACTGTTCCCTTTTTTTTTCAATATGCTTTCCGAAGGGGCCAATAAGGCAATTCAATGTCGTACATTAAAAATCGATGAGAAAGACTCATTCGGATTGCTACTGGCAACAGCCCGATATGATACCATTGGCGCCATTACAATTAAAGAAATATGAAAACAATCAATGTATGTCCCGGCACACTTGCCACAGGTTTCGAAAGCTATAGTCCGCTTTGTCTGAGAAAAGTTTTTGGAGGTAAGAAAGTAAGTCATATATTGGATTTCAGTTATGATGAAGACCATGATACCCTCGTTGCAGCCATTAATAAAATCTCTATTTCGGGAGTATATGAAAATTATGCAAGATGACTTTGCCTCAATTGCCGGTAAAACAGAAAATAACCATGGAAAAAATTTCAAATATACCGGAAGCTATGAAGATGCGGCCAAACTCTTACGCCAATATGTAGCGGCTTGGCAAGTAGAAATGAGTCAATTCTTCACTTTAGTCGTATTCAATTATCTGTTTTGCAATGGTGACGCTCATTTAAAGAATTTCTCACTGCAAGAAACTCCTGAAGGTGATTATGTGCTGACGCCTGCCTATGACCTCATGAATACCTCCATACATATTGACGATAGCGATT
Organism: uncultured Bacteroides sp.; assembly: GCA_934716785.1. Lineage (GTDB taxonomy): Bacteria > Bacteroidota > Bacteroidia > Bacteroidales > Bacteroidaceae > Bacteroides. The sequence goes on from CAKUYM010000053.1 coordinate 3,416, forward strand.
TTGCACTGCAAGATGGCTTGATTCCTCTATCCGAATATTCGGATGTGTATGATCGGACAGGGCATCCTTGCCAAGACGACTTCATCAAGTTTGGCGAGCGTATCGGTGTACCTTCCAAAAAGATAGCAACAATCATTAGTCTCTTTGCCACCGAACAGCCCAAAGTCTATGAACTGATAGACCATTCATTCCTTGATGATAAGCCCAAGCGCATGTATAAGCAATCTTATCAAGAACGTTTGCGAAGATTTCAGAGGAGTGATAATATTGTGTAGAAAAAATATTGTCAAGTATACCTTATATATAAAATAGTACCGACGTACATCCCGTCCTTCACTTACGATTGCCATATATTCCCCTCACCCCTTGTCAATCAGAAAGCCGAGGACCGGACGTACACCGATATTATTATCATAGTTCTTACGGAACATTACTCGTTCCAAGCAGAACTTTGATGTACAAAATAAATAAAAATATTGCATATATCCATTAATCTTACTCCCATCAGAAGACGATTATTGTCAGATTCGCACATTTTTGTCGTTTGGAACATTTTGTTTTGTTGTTTCAGCACATTTTTTGTTGTTTCAGCACATTTTTTGTTGTTTTAGCACATTTCAATCTCATGAAATCGTACAATTTTGCTCCCAAGAGACAAGCCTACTAAAGAATTTTTTTGCATTTCATTTCTCATGTTCTCATTCATAATTTTCTAAAGATCATGTGCTCAAATGTTTAAGGGCTGTTTTTATAATGAGAAACACACTCTCCCATTGGTATTTCTCATGTTTTTTCACTCAAAACACCTTCTAAATGATGCATTTCTCATTCCACTTCACATTTCTCCATCCGCTTCTAATGTTTTTTTATTTGCTTCATACCCTCTTTGGGGGAGGAACCACTACATTGGATTAATGCACACGTAGATGACGTGCATCACCTACTGCATTTTTGTTATTACCCTACTGCAACCCCGTATTATGTCATTGCTATTTGAACCGTTGCACTCGAGTGAACAGTTCGTTGCACTACAATGAACAGATCGTTGCACTGTAGTGCACAGATCGATTCACTACAGTGCAACGAACCATTTACCGTATAGAAAACAGGACGATGTCGACTACATAATTCATGACTACCAATTGCGTTACCTCAAGATCAATATTCATTTTCCGCAATCTGCTATAGATAGGAATACGACAAATAGAACAATAATGGGAGAAAATGAGAAGAATAGCAAAAAGAATGAGAAATCATGAGAACAAAATGAAAAACAACCGAGATAGAATGAGATATGTCTGTTTTTTTGTGCCTTTTATGCAAAAAAGCATGAGAGACACCTATTGAATAGTGGTATTTCTCATCATAAAAACGATATCTAAACATCTGAATAAATGATATTTATTAAAATGCGAATGAGAACATGAGAAATGATTTTAATATTTCTCTCTAGTGGATGCTGTTTTTATCGAATTAGCTTGAATGGCAATCAAAATTGTTGAATGACATACAGATTTTTTTCATTTTCCTAAAAAATATTTTATATTGTATATTATTTATATTCAGTCAGTTACAAAATTTCTCTAAAAAAACTTTCATTTTTCAGAAAAGTCGATGTGGGGTTAGAGGCTTCTCGCGTGTATTTACAGTATATGGGCATAACAGCAATATGTAAAACCAACAACTTGATAAGATGAATGAGGCAAAAAAGAGAAGTTTAATCAAAATTCTGCTAAACGGCAGATTGACCAAAAAGCGACGCAAAGCTTTCGCTGATTTGGAGCCTGTAGATAGAGAGATAAGAAAACAATGGGATGAATCTGAAAGTGGATTTGTTGACCTAACTATAAAGAAACAGATATGGGAAAAGGTGAAAGCCCGGTGTGAATATAAAAAAAGCAACCGAGTACTGGTAGTACTCGGTAGAAAGTTCGCAGCTGCTTCTGTAGTAGTTGTGTTATTGATAGGCGGACTTTGGATAGGATTCAAAGGCAGCAGGGCAGGAAAGAAAGATTTAATAAAAGTTGAAACCCGGCAAAGTAAAATGTATGTCTTACCGGATAGCACAAAAGTATGGATGGAACCGGGAAGTTCTATTCAATACATAAAAGATTTCAATAAAGACAGAAAAGTATGGCTTAGCGGCAATTCATTGTTTGAAGTAAGTAAGCATGAAGAGAGTACATTTCAAGTATATATCGACAAGGCTTTTATAGCGGTGAAAGGAACCTGTTTTCTTGTAAGACAACCCAATGCAGAAAAAAGCGAAATAACCTTGTTCCATGGTAAGGTGGAAATAGCCATTGAAAGCACAGGACAAAGGATCGTCTTGAAGCCTTTACAAAGGGTTACATACAAGCCAAACAATGCTGAAATGAAAATAGAACAGATCGCCAACATAAGATGGGAAAACGGGAAATATAACTTTACTGATGTTCCCCTGCAAAAGCTGATTGAAATTATTAACCAAATGTATGATTCGAATATCACATTGGCAAAAGATATCAATCACGAATCTGCATTCAACGGCAGTATTCGCTATAGCGAACCATTGACGGATGTAATAAATAAAATCTGTTTCAGCTTAAATCTGCACAAAGAAGAGCGTACCAATAAAATCATCTTAGTAAAATAACAGTAAACTTATGTCTAATTTAAAATGCAAAAGCATGAAAAAAAATCGAAAGTCTAACAGACAGCGGTGTCTAAAGTATGTCGCACTATTGCTATTCTTTTATCCGATCACTCTTTTAGGAGCACAAGGAGTTATCTCAGTAAAAGGACAAGCTATGACAATCAAACAAGCCATTCAGCTAATTGAAGAAAGTAGTAATTACACTTTTTTCTACAATGCCGTGGACTTGAAAAACACAGTCAACAAAAATTTGAACTGCGAAGGTACCATCGAAGAGGTTTTAAAAGAAGTCTTCAAAGGGAGTGGAATCTCTTACATGATCAAAGGAGATGAAGTCATATTGAAAGTTGACAAGACAGAGACAGTTCAGCAAAGCAAGAAGAAACGAACGGTTATCGGTACCGTAACCGACGCGGAGAATGGAGAGCCGATTATTGGCGCAACGATACTGATTAAAGGGCAGAAAGAGGGAGTTATCACCGATATTGATGGTAACTTTACAATTTCTGTGAGCGATATCCGTTCTCAAATTGAAATTAGCTATATCGGCTATAGGAAGAAAACGGTAGATATCAGTGACCTCGGAGTGGTGAATGTCAAGTTGGAATCAGACAACCAGATGCTGAATGAAGTGGTTGTAGTAGGAGCCGGTACACAGAAAAAAGTCAGCGTAACCGGATCTATCACAAGCATAAAAGGTATGGAACTCAAAGCTCCAAGTTCCTCATTGACCAATTCCTTCGCTGGGAAATTAGCCGGTGTGATCTCCATGAGTACAAGCGGTGAACCGGGTAGTGCATCCGAGTTTTATATTCGTGGTGTCAGTACTTTCGGAGGACGTGCCACTCCGTTAATTATGCTGGATGATGTAGAAATATCATCAGCAGACTTGAATAGGCTGCCGCCTGAAATCATTGAAAGCTTTTCTATTTTGAAAGATGCTTCTGCCACCGCCATTTATGGTGCACGTGGTGCAAACGGTGTAATGCTCATCAAGACTAAAGACGGTAATGAAAATGAAAGAACAAAAATCAGCGTCACTCTCGAAAATTCATTTAACCAGCCCATGAATTTTCCAAGCTTTGTAAATGGAGCTACATGGATGGAAATGTACAATGAAGCCTCAACTACACGTAATCATGCGGCTACTCCGAAATACTCGCAAGAGGCAATTAATGCTACACGCAACCACCTGAATCCATACGTATATCCGGATGTAGACTGGAGTGATCTGATTTTCCGCAATTTAGCAATAAACCAACGGGCAAATCTAACAATTCAGGGAGGTAACTCAAAAGCGACTTATTTCATGAGTGTGCAAGCAAACCATGACACAGGACTTATTGAATCGCCAAAGATTTATTCGTTTGATAACAATATCAATAATTGGGGATTCAATTTCCAAAACAATATCACCTACAAGGTAACCCCCAGCACGAAAGTTGAATTGAGAATTAATGCTCAGATTCAACAAGGAAAGGGGCCGAGTTACTCAACCGGAGATTTATTCAAACTGACTTACTCTGCCAATCCGGTCTACTTTCCGGCTTATTTTCCGGCAGAAGAGGGAGATTCCCATGTGCGATTCGGTAATATGTCGACTATAGACAGTGGAGTGCGCACAAATCCTTATGCTTACATGGTGAGTTCTTTTAAGGAAAGCAGTGAGAACACAATCAATGCTTCACTAAAACTGACGCAGCAATTGGATTTTATCACAAAAGGACTTAGTGTCAATGGATTGCTTAACTTCAAGAATTGGTCGAGTTCCTATTTTACACGTACCATCACTCCTTACTACTATAAGGTTAAGGCCGACAGTTATGATATGGAAAATCCTACTTCCTATGAAACGGAAATGATAAAAGAAGGTACTAACTATTTGGCAACTTCCGATTATTTCAAAAGTGGAGATTACACTATTTATATGCAATTTGCATTGAATTACGGAAGGCAATTCGGTCTGCATAATGTAGGTGCCATGTTGCTATATACACAACGTGAATATAGAAACAGTGTACTCCCCAACCGCCTTCAGGGATTTTCAGGACGTGCCACTTATGATTACGGGCAACGGTATTTGTTTGAGTTCAATTTTGGTTACAACGGCTCTGAACGTATGGCCAAAGGCAATAGGTTCGAGTTTTTCCCGGCTGTTTCTTTAGGATGGGTTATCAGTAACGAAGAATTCTTCAAACCATTTTCACGTGTTGTGGATAATTTGAAAATCAGAGGTTCATACGGTCTTGTTGGTAGTGATGAAACCGGATCTAATCTTACAGATGTTCCTCACTTCCTGTATATCGACAATATCAGCTTAACAGGCGGAGGTGGATTCACCACAGGCATGTCAGGAGCAAATCTGAATATGAACGGACCTATCGTAAACCAGTATGCCGTACAAAATGCCGGATGGGAACGAGCTAAAAAATTAGACTTAGGTGTAGACTTGACTCTGTTCCGCAACTGGAATATCACATTTGATTATTTCCGTGAAAATCGATATAACATTCTGTTACACCGCGAAGCATGGCCGGAGTCATTAGGGTATTACACCGCTAAACCATGGAGCAATTTAGGTAAGGTAAGAAATAGCGGTATTGAGTTCAGTACCACGTATCGACAGGCAATAACCAAAGACTTCAGTATGGAAGTGCGAGGCAACTTTACGTACACAGCCAATAAATATATTGAGGCTGATGAGCCCAAATATGATTTACCATGGTTGAGTACGGAAGGACGACCTTTGTCGTATACTTACGGATACATAGCAGAAGGATTATTTCAGTCGCAAGATGAAATTGACCATTCCCCGCTTCAGGACTTTGGTAGCACCCCACAAGTGGGAGATATCAAATATAAAGACATTAATGGTGACAATATCATTGACACAGATGACCAAATGGTTATCTCGCAATATGGCGGCACTCCACGTATCCAATATGGATTTGGTCTGAACCTATTTTATAAGAAATTTGATTTCGGAATGTTTTTTAATGGTTCTGCCAAAAGAACACTCATGATCAGCGGCATTCATCCATTTGGAACAGGAGATAACAATATCTTCCAGTTTATAGCCGATGATTATTGGACAGAAAGCAACCCGAATGCGAATGCCAAATACCCTCGTTTAGGTTTATTAGATACCGAAACATCCAATAACAAGCAGAATAGCACATATTGGATGCGCAATGGAAACTTCATACGATTCAAAACTTTGGAATTGGGATACACTTTTAAATACGGACGTGCTTACTTCAACTGCGATAATGTAGCAGTATTCAGTCCATTTAAACATTGGGATCCGGAATTGGCATGGTATGCTTATCCATTACAGCGCACTTTCAACCTCGGAATTCAATTACATTTTTAACTAACCATGAAAAACAAGTAAGATATGAAAGATATCATTAAATATACCAAATCTATAGCTACCGCATTATTGATTGTATCTGGTAGCCTGACTTCTTGCGACTATCTGGATGTTGTTCCGCCAGAACAAGCATCATTGCCGGATGCGACCAAAACGGAAAACGCAACTTTAGGATTTCTGTATTCATGTTATGCCGCTGTTCCAAACACCGGCAACTACAGTGGTCAAACAGAGAACGGAGGAGTTGATGAATATACTATACCCGGAGAATGGGGAGAAGCATCTATCAGCATGGCGACTAATAACTTTACTACAGCAGCCTCACCCGAATGGAAGTGGGGTAATTATTACCGTTATATCGGTCAATGCCATCTGTTTTTACAGCAGTTGGAAAAAACATCTGCTGTTTCGGAAGAAAAGAAGGTAAATTGGAAAGCAGAAGCAAACTTCCTGATTGCTTATTATCACTTCTTATTATTACAATTCTATGGACCTATTCCTATCAATGATCACTACATAGACATGGATACATCTTCTGAAGACTTTCCCGGACGGTCACACTTTGACTATGTAGTAGATTGGATTGCCAATAAATTGGACACGGAAGTCATCCCGAATCTACCGGCAACACGTTCGGGGGATGAATGGGGACGTGCAACATCTGTTATCGCCAAAGCAATCAAGGCACGTATGTACCTTTATGCAGCATCACCATTATGGAACGGTAGTTTTCCCTATAGTGATGCAGATTGGAGAAATGACACTTGGGAAACACCCGGATACGGAAAGTCTGTAGTTAGCCACTCTTATGAGGCAAACAAATGGGAACGGGCGAGAAGTGCTTGTCAGGAGGCACTGGATGCAGCATTAGCTGCCGGGCATAAGCTGTATGATAACATTAATTATTATATGACAACAGATCCACAAGCCCAAACGTTGCCTTATATTCCGGGACTGGTAGAAACAGGTCCTGAAGCCGAAGCTGCAAAAGAGTTTAAAAAGAGAGTGATGATGTTCCGCTATTTAGTGACAACCCGTGCTGATCAAGGAAATGAAGAAATCATCTGGGGCAAATGGGGTGGAATGGGATCTACAGCCAACGCTTCTATGCCATTAAAAGTCATTCGCAATACAAGTTCCGGCTGGAATGAAGGATGGAGCGGGATATCTCCATTACTTTCTACCATCACCAATTTTTATACAAAAAATGGTAAGTTGCCAGCCAAAGACCCAAATTTCATAAAAGAAAACGAATGGTACAATAGTGCCGGATTGACAGGGGCTACTGAAGAAGAAACATCCTACAGAACTAATATCATCAAACTTAACTTAAACCGTGAGGCCCGATATTATGCATGGATGGCATTCGATGGTGGTGACTATGGAGTTAAGCTATTTGATGGGAAACCTTTGATGCTTGATATGAAATCCAATACAAGCACCACGACATCCGGTCAACGGGGAGGACAAGGTTATGATCCTACTCAGGAAAGGAACCGCTCTCTGACAGGATTCCTCAGCCAGAAATTTGTATATCCTCTGATACAAAAAACTGCAAACAGCACAACCGGCGACCAAAATAGCCCGATGCCTATGATTAGAATAGCCGAACTGTATTTAAACTTGGCCGAATGTGAAGCTGCAATAAGTGAGCTTAACAATAATGACACATATCGCACCAATGCTTTCACTCATCTCAACAAGATACGAGAACGTGCCGGCATACCGAATTTAACAGAAAGTATGATTACTGAAAGTGGCATGAATTTAGTAGACTGGATTCTAAATGAACGTTTTATAGAGTTATGGGGAGAGGGATTCCGCTACTATGACATACGTCGTTGGATACTTGCTCCTAATCTATTAGGTGAAAGAATGCGTGAAGGGCTTTATGCAGATAAAGTAGAGAATCCGGCTTTCGAGGATTTTAACAGACCGACTCCCATTACCTCTATTGGTTATAAATGGACAAAACGGCAATATCTGGGTTCACTCTACTATATAGAGGTAGCTAAAAACCCCAATATGCTTCAAGCTCCGGGATATTAATAATTATAAACTACATGATAAATATGAAAAAAATATTATATATCACAGCATTGGCAGGATGGATATTAACTAACACATCCTGTGAAAACTATGACGAGACAAAGATTCCGGAAAAGTATCATAAGGTTCTTATTTTGCAGTCTGCCGGAGAACAAGCTATCACACTGTACAGAACAGGAGAAGACAGCAATTATGAAATGTGCATCATCAAAGCGGGAAGTGAAAATGGTCTAAGTGCCGAAGCGCAATTGGTGGTTGATGATGAATGGATGGAGCAATACAATGAAGATAATGCAGAACATTATGTGATAATACCTTCCGAGTATTATAGTTTCGAAACTCAAGATATCCAAATGCAGGGAAACGAGCAATATAAGCTTCTCAATCTGACATTCAAAACGTCTAACCTCGACGCTTTAATAGATAACAACCCGGATAAGAAGTATGCACTGCCAATCCGTTTGCTAAGCAACAACACCACTGTGTCTGCAACAAACAGTTATGTGATTTTGCAGCCATCCATAGTGGTACCAACTATTTCTTTTGCCAAGACCGGTTATCAAAAGACAGCTATAACTGCGCAAAGTAATAATCCGGTTCAAATTGAGATTCCTATTACATTGCCTCTTGATAATAAATGGGAATTTGAATGTACCGTGAAGATAGATAAGGAATGGTTGGATACCTATAACACTCGAAATGGAACTTCTTATCAGATACTTCCTGAAGCCGCTTATACACTGCAGAAGACGTGCAGGTTTGATGTAGGAAACAATAGTAGTTCTATCAAACTGGAAGTTGACCGTGAACATTTATCACTTGGAGACTATGCTTTGCCTATCAAATTGGAAAGTTGTACGCAAAACGGATTTGATTTGGATGAAAATTACCACCTTGCTGGAATCAGTTATCTTCCGCCACAAATTCCATTAAGCCTTGATATGCTTAGTTCAAATGCCACAGTAGAAGGGGATGGAACCGGATTAACCGGTCTATTCGATGGATTAGGTTCAGGAAAGCACTATCATTCGGATTATTCCGGTGCTGTGATTGATGCAACATACGGGCACTATATTGATATACATCTGAAAACTCCGATTAAGAGTATCATGTTCGACTACTATACCCGTTATGAAAATGGAAATGGAGATCCGACAGAAATCACAATGTATACAAGTAATGACGGTCAAACATGGAGCAAGTTGGCTACCATAACCAAAAGTGGATTAGGTGGCAATGCCGAATATACATCATCCATATTTACTGCTGAAAATACTTTCAGCTACTGGAGATTCTCAGTTACCAAGAGTGTGGCCGGTGATATAACAAACGGTGCTTATTTCAATATAGGCGAATTAAGCATTTACGGAGAATAAGAATCGTAATTATTAATTGTGTAAATAGAAAAGCCGGGCGTAAGCGTTTGCTTTTATCAGCCCGGCTTTTCATTCATAAATCACTAATCTACACACCATGATTCGAAATATAATAATTTTATTATCCATACCTATTTTATGGGTCATAAATACATCATGTCATAATAAAAATGATGATATAACTTCTGTTTTTGAAATAGAATCCACTCAATTGATAAAAAACTTAGATAACAATGCAACACAAATCATCATATCTGTCAATACCACATTAAACATAAACGATTGGGATATAGATTGCCCTGTCAACTGGTTGTTCGTAAGTAAAAAACAAGATACAAACGGTACATCAATCATTATTTCAGCCAAAGCTAATACCGAAGAAAAAAGAGAAGCTGCACTCAAGGTTACTTCACCTGTTAGGAATTATTCTATTTTAATAATCCAATATGGACCTAATGAGGTTGTCGTGGAAAGTGATTTCCAAGTGAAACCCTATGGTGGTAAAGACAGCGAACATCAAGAAGGGCAAGATATATCCAACACGTTCGATGACAAGTTTTCTGACGATGGCGGCACTCCCTTTCATACGCCTTGGGGGAGGGCGGCTAACTTCCCGGTGACTTTGGAATACTACTTCCGCGGAGATACGGAGATAGACTACATTATCTATTACACCCGCTCCGGCAACGGAAACTTTGGGAAAGTAGACATTTATACCGCTACCGATGAAGGCAGAAAGAACTATGAGCTGCAAGGCGACTATGATTTCGGGATGCAAAGCGCTCCTTCGAAAGTGGTATTTGAGCAACCGGTGAAGGCAACGGGCATCAAGTTTGAAGTGCACAGCGGGCTGGGCGACTTCGTCAGTTGTGATGAGATGCAGTTCTTTAAACGGAATACGGAGAAAACGCTGCCACAGAAATTGCTGACTGTATTTACGGATATCACTTGTTCGGAGTTGAAGTCCGGTGTAAGTCAGGAACAAATTGATGCACTTCCCGAATACTTTATACGTGTTGCGGAAGCTCTTCGCAACAATACGTACGATGAATGGGAGAAAAAGTTCAGGGTTCATGAATATGAGGCCTACAGCAATGTGGAGAAATGGGCGGAAAAGTTAATGACGAAGAAATACAGTAATCTCGACAATCCGACCGGCATCTCGGTGGAAAAGGGGGATGAGGTAATTATTCTCGTCGGAGACACGCATCATCAGAATATCTCATTGCAATGTATCGGAGAAGAGAAACAGACGGAAACGGGCGGAGACGGCAACGTATACACCTATGTGCAGACTGCCGCCAGCGGTGAGTCGTATTTCTTGGAAGAGGGGGTCAACAAAATAACGATGCGCAGCTCCGGCCAGCTATTCATCATGTACAACACGGATATAACATCCGCCAATGCCAAACCGGTGAAGATTCATATTCCGTTAGGTAGTGGCAAGGTGAGCGGGTATTTTGATTTAAAGACCGATAAAACGGATGAGAGATATGCCGAGCTGCTGTCTAAAGCTACTCATAAATACTTCTGCGTGCGTGGAGAAAAGGTTATGTTCTATTTCCACCGGACAAAAATGCGCGAACATCTGCCAAACAATATCCTTTCGGCCATAAACCTTTGGGATGATATTATCGGTTGGCAACAAGAGTTGATGGGAATAGAGGATGTGCGTCCGTCGCAGGTGAACAATCATATATTCGCCATCTCTCCGGAAGGAAGCTATATGTGGGCTTCCGACTATCGGATCGCTTTCACGACATCCAAATTGGGTGACATCTTATTAAAGGACAATGTAATGGCTGTTGAGGACAATGCCTGGGGACCTGCTCATGAAATAGGGCATGTGCACCAGATGGCTATCAACTGGGCAAGCTCCACGGAATCGTCCAATAACCTGTTCTCCAATTATGTCATTTATAAACTCGGCAAATACAAGTCTCGCGGAAACGGATTGCGAGAAGTTGCCACTGCCAGATATGCCAATAAGCAGGCTTGGTATAACATGGGAGATGCCACTCATCAGAACGAAGATACCGAAGTGCACATGCGTATGAACTGGCAATTGTGGAATTATTATCATCGGTGTGGGTATAAAAACAATTTCTGGCAGACTTTATTCAACCTGTTGCGTGAAGTGGGACTGAATGATACGGATAATCCGGGACAGAAACAACTCGAATTTGCGAAGATGGCAAGTAAAGCTGCCAATGAGAATCTTACGGATTTCTTTGAGATGTGGGGATTCTTCATGCCGGTAAATGCTACGATCGAGCAATATGGAAAGTATCCGTATATAGTGAACCAGTCTATGATTGACGCGGCAAAGGAATACATGAGCCGGTTTCCTACCCCCAAGCATGCTTTTCAGTATATAGAAGACAGGAAAAAGGATGAATTTCCGTCAACGGACTATCGGTATGCGGAAGTGGGAGACGTAGGATATTACTCGCAATTCCAAAACAATCAGAAAATAAACAAGACTCCGTCTACCGTTATCTCCGGTAAGTCTATTACCATATCAAATGGAGACGAAGCCGTGGCATTCGAAATCAGGAAAGGTACAAATGGAACGGGAGAGTTACTCTATTTTTCAAATTTCTTCCAATTCACCGTACCTTCTTCCGTTGATGTAGCCGGAGCTTCTCTTTATGCCGTACAAGCGGATGGAGAACGAAAGTTTATTCAACAAATTTGAAATTGGTATTAAACCTATATTGATATTAAACTATGAGAATGGCAGGTTCTATACAGAACCTGCTATTTTTATGTTTACTTGATAATACAGAATTAAGAGTATCTCTATTTATGATTTGTTCCTTCCAGATAGAAGATTTAACCTTTTTATTCCTTTACTATTCGAAAAAAGAAGTACATTTGTGGCTAAATCATAAATAACTAAAAAACAAACAATATGACTGTCATCGCCAATCCCATTTACGACGTAGTTTTCAAATTCTTGATGGAAGACAAGAAAGTAGCCAAGATATTGCTTTCGGCATTGCTCAAGAAGGAAATCATAGAACTTGAGATGCGCCGCCACGAGTATGCATCCATGGAAAAGACTCGTATCTCCCTCTTCCGTATAGATTTTTCGGCAAAGCTTCGTGAGGCCGACGGCTCGGAGCATCTTGTCCTTATTGAGTTGCAAAAGACTTGGCTGATTACTGAGACGTTGCGCTTCCGCCAGTACTTGGGTACGCAATACCTTGATAAGGAGAACATGGTCGAAAAGAAAAATGAACTTGGACAAAAGCAGGTGTACGGCTTGCCTATCATCTCTATCTATATCTTAGGGCATGCCTTGGGAAATCTGACCGAGCCGGTGGTTTATGTACGCCGCCACTATTTGGATTATGACGATAAGCTTCTCCCATCCCCCGAGCCTTTTATCGAGAGTCTGACGCATGACAGTATCATCGTACAGATTCCTTTCCTCACCGGCCGGACCCGTAATCGTCTTGAACGCTTGCTGACTGTATTCGATCAGGAATACCGCCAAGCCAAAAGCGAACACTATCTGGAAATAAACGAGGACCATCTTGATGAGGAGGTGAAGTATATTGTGAACCGCTTACTGAAAGCCGCTTCCACTCCTGATGTACGTCGCGCTATGGAGATAGAAGACGAGATACTTTCTGAAATTGAGGCAAGGGATACGACGATAATGATGAAGAATCAGGTTATTGAATTGAAGGAGCAGGTTATCGAGCAGAAGGAGCAAGTCATTGAGCTGAAGGAACAGGTTATCGAAGAAAAAAGACTGGAAATCGAGCAGAAGGAACAAGTCATTGAGCTGAAGGAACAGGTTATCGAGCAGAATAAGCAGATTCTCGAAAAGAAAGAGATGATTATCGAGCAGAAGGAACAACTGATTCATTCAATGGTAAAAATGCTCTACTGCAATGGAGTATCAATTGAAAAAATATCCGAGCAATTGTCAATGCCTGTAGAACTAATCAAACAATACATGGACTCATAATATTATACCCCTTACAAAAGTTGGGTATTGATGTAGATTTTATCAATTAAGCAACTTACATTATTCTGCTTTAATATTGAATTTACGTTGCTTAAGCAATGCGTTAACGAATTATAAAAAGAGGAAGCACTTCTTAGGAGAATTTACTTATTGTGTGTTTCATATTTGAATACCATTATAACATGAGACATAAAAGAGACATGAGAAAACTAAAAAAAGCGATACTGATTTTCTACCCGAATTTCGGAAGAAAAGATAAATTATCTGTTAGAAATGTGCAGATTATGAGTATTAATTACTACTTTTGACAGTTGAATGAAAAACGACTAATAAAACCCTATTAAAAATTTTAAAGTATGATGAAAAAACTACTTACAATCACAGCAATCGGCCTCGCCCTGTTAACCTGCCAGACCGGTTGCGTACAGCAACAAAAAGCTTTGGAAGCCTATGCTCCCATTAAGGTAGAAACCCCTGCCCGCCCTGCCGGACAAGAGGATGTTATCCAACTTACAGCACCCAAGATTGACACCGTACGCGTAGGTTTTATCGGATTGGGTATGCGTGGTCCGGGTGCAGTAGCACGATGGACACATATCCCGGGAACTAAAATCGTGGCTTTATGCGATCTTGCCCCCGAACGTGTAGAGAAATCACAAGAGATTCTGAAAGAAGCAGGACTGCCGGAAGCCGCCTCTTATAGCGGTTCGGAAGACGCATGGAAAAAACTTTGCGAACAGGATGATATCGACCTTGTATATATAGCAACCGACTGGAAACATCATGCGGAAATGGGAGTATATGCCATGGAGCATGGCAAGCATGTGGCTATCGAAGTGCCCGCCGCTATGACACTGGACGAAATATGGCAATTAATCAATACTTCCGAGAAAACCCGCAAACACTGCATGCAGTTGGAAAACTGTGTATATGACTTCTTCGAACTGACTTCTTTGAATATGGCACAACAAGGTGTCTTCGGAGAAGTGCTCCACGCAGAAGGTTCATATATACACAACTTGGAAGACTTTTGGGGTGAATACTGGAACGACTGGCGTATGGACTTCAACCGGAAAAATCGCGGTGACGTATATGCCACACACGGCATAGGCCCGGCTTGCCAGTTGCTTAACATTCACCGTGGCGACCGCATGAAAACTCTGGTATCCATGGATACGAAAGCTGTAAACGGTCCGGCTTATATCAAGAAGCAGACCGGAGAAGAGGTGAAAGATTTCCAGAACGGTGACCAGACTTCAACGTTGATTCGTACCGAAAACGGTAAGACTATGCTGATTCAGCACAATGTAATGACTCCGCG
>CAKUYM010000054.1 GCA_934716785.1 uncultured Bacteroides sp.
GTTTTAAATGTTATTGCGAGTGCAAAAATACAACCAAACTACAAGGGGGAAAATGGGTACTTTATCGAATGCTTACGAACCTTCAATCCTCTCGTCAGAATAAGGTGTAGCATTGGTCATTTAGAATTCAGTGATGAAAATGACCAACTGTACACGGTCCTGAAAGTGTATTTGTATAATAAATGGAATAGTGTGTATGTATTATAAATTTATCGTTTATATATATATAATACACAGTTGTTTGTTTCTTACGATATTTATTTTATTGAAATATCTTTATTGTTTATGCATAAACAGCTTTATCGTTTCTAATAGATTTTTGAAGAGTTTATTAGAAACGTTGTTTGAGTTTATTAAAAACTATATGGAGGATTTTATCGGCATTTATATTGAATTTATGTAACAAAAAAGGCTGCGGAATTCATAGAATTTCGCAGCCTTAGCTATTGACAGGATTCCTGTCCATTATATTTTTATATAATTACTTAGTTTATTTGTTTCAATTTATTTGTTTTTAAATCCATTCTTTATTCGTCTTTTTTGATTGATGATCTATATTCTTGTTCTACAAATATACAACATAAAAAGAGCGTTTCCAAATTTTTGCGATATACAGAATTAAAAGTATTCTTAGTGGTTTGTATTGAACACCTTACTTCTGAAATATTTCAGGGTATTTCCTGATAAAATAAACAGGCGTACAGCTCCAAGCGTGGCAATAGCTGTTGATAGGATAAAAATCGTATGGAGAAATAAAGTCGTTTGTAGGATCGTATGCCTCCCAAAAAGTATCGGCTCCTTTGGTAATCATTCCTCCCCAGTAATTGACTAAAGCCTCTTTTGCTTCGAGGTTCATTCCACATTCTATCAGCGACTGAATATAATAATGATACATATAAGGAGTGCCGGGATAACAAACATTCTGCGTTGTAGTCAATGCTGATAAAGCTTTCTTGCCTTCAGCTTTACTGGCAACTCCGCTTAAGATCATCCATATTTGTGAAGCATAGGAAATCTGCTTGTCGCCTATTCCGACGAAAAGGCCGGTTTTCCGGTTGTATAAGTTTTTGCGGGCAGCCTTTATCATTTTATCAGTTAATTGAGGCAAGTCGGCAACTTCTTTTTCTTTTCCGAGCAGTTGAGCCAGCTTGTAGGATTCCTTTAGTGCGAATATGGATACTCCTTGTAAGGGAACCTCTTTATACAAATCCTCTTTCCAATCGAAAAATACCCACCAGTCTTTCTTTACTTTCTCAAAATCCATCAATCCGTCCGTCCTGACATTGGTACGAACAATATCCAGCTGCTTTTTAGCCACAGGCCACAAGTCTTTGACAGTTTCCATATCGCCTGTTGCTTCCAGGTAGTCTTTCAATGTTACATTATATAGTAGCGCATATTCATAAAGAAACTGTTTGTCCTGGGCTCTTGGCACAGGATTTTCAATTATTGTAGCCAACAGATATCCGTTCAGATCGCTCAATCCGGCCAATAAATACAAACACCGTTTTGTAAGGTCGTGCTGCTTGTAAGAATAATTGTTGCCAAGAGCTTCCAGATATAAATCCCCGATCCAAAGACGCTGATCTCTCTTCGGACCATCCTCGTAAACGGTTTGTATACATTCTTTCAGTGTATTGAGTCCGACACGATCTATTTTTCTTATCATGGGATCAACTGTCTGCGGAAGCTCTTCAGGTATGTTTCTGGCAGAAGTTTGAGCCATACATTTCATATCATGTATGTTGAAATCATAATAAGGAGAACTGCCCAGCAACTCTATTTTTACATAACGGAAAGCCAGCCTGCGTGAAAGAGTGACTGTTTGCGGTACATACATTACAGAAACAACTTCGTCCTGAAGCCATGCCCTGCTTAAGCCTTCTTTATAAGAATCAAAAGGGACAGCTACTTCCGAAGGAACTTCTCCGAAAGTCAATTTAAACCTTAACGGACCGTCGGCTGCAAGCCCGGTACTCCTTACAGAGAAAATAAAATATCCGGTCAGATGCTCTCCGAAGTCAATCGTAATTTCTTTTTTCAGTCTGAAAGGCATAGAGTACAAGGAGTCGATAGGACTGACATCTACTGCTTTGTATTTCTGAAACGATTGTGCATCGGGTACAATATCCACTACTTTCAGTGGCTTTTTCTCTGTGATTATAAGTTTCGGTTTATATTGCTCTGCTTTTTGTAGCCACTGCTTACGGTTGTTCCCATAATAGTCTTGGGCAAAACAAGCGATTGTGATGAATGCCAGTGTCAGGCTGAATAAGATAGATTTTGTCATATTATTAATTCTCTTTACTATCTGTCACGTTCCAATTTCTGAAGTCATACACGCGTGATTCTTTTCCATACGAAACATTCAGGAAACGTCCGTTCACCGCTTGTTCCATCCATGGGTTTGAATACAAAGGCCAATTTTCATAATCCACCTTTTCTCCGTTGATGAAACGTCCGTAGTTATAGATAATTTTTAGTGTATCACCGCTAAGTGAGTGATAAATGGTCTGTCGGTATTCCGGATTGGTAACGATGTATTCCAGTTTCGTTGTTTTTAGTATATCTTCTGCAAACAGGTCCAAAACTGTTTGCGTTCCTGTAGGCTGATATTTATCCGGCAAACAGGTTTCTATGACTGCGGCAGTGCCACGTTGGTCACAGCGTAACATCTTATGCTTTACCCCGCGGAACATCCGGTCTTCGTCCCATGTGTATGGATGACAGAATTTTACAGCAAACAGAACACTTCCTCCGTCAAAGAATATCCAGCCGGATTTGTCCTCCTTCATTTGTTTTATAGCATCGATAGGCACTACTCCAGTTACATATGGATAAGGTTCTTCCGATTCTATTTTATACATAGCGAGCAACGTGCCGTTATGCTGTAATACTTGTTCGCGGCAAGTAGCTCCGAAAAGGTTTTCGGCAGACCTAATATAATGGCTGATGTGAGTCAGGAAGAAAGTACTTGCCGGTGCATCCGATTCCCACACCAGTTTCCATCGGCGCATCTGCGCGCTCCATCCAAGACTGATCCCGTCCCATTGGCTTGCCAGCCCATATGTCTTGTTGATGTATGTATATTTCTTGAATCCCCACGGATAGTTGAGTTGTGCAAATGGCGTCATATCGTGTGATTCTTTATGTACATATGCATTCTTTCTATCCGATGCTATATGCTGTATAATCTTTGGCACACGATAGGAAGAAAGGGCTGCCAACACAGAGTAGAAACCTTCATTATTTACAATCAATTCTCCATTTTCATCATACTTTTGTTCTAATACCGGATTAGGACCGCCGCCGAAAAACAACCAACCCAAAAGCGGGTAAGGGCTCATCATGTGAGGAGAACAGGCAAAATAATATTCCCGCAAAGAGGAAGATATGAAATAGCCATTCAACCATTCGGGTGCCATGTTGAGTAAATGCCATTCAAGAGTCATTTGCACCTGTCTCTTAAATTCAGCATCCTTGCTGTGATCGTATAAAGAAAGAAGGCAAGTGATATAGAATGTGCCGTACGTGGGAGAGTCAAATTCTTTGATACCATAATGCACTGTCTTGTCCATGACATCCATAAGCACAGAACGACAATGCGCCATTACCGTATCGGCTTTCCCCCAATCGGGGAAAGCCAGTGCGGTAAGGTATCCAGCTGTTTTAAACATCAGTCTATGATTTTCGGTACTTCCATCTGCCAGATAATCCTCGTCGGTCATGCGTTTCCGTACCTTCTCTTTCAGTTCTTTGGGATATAAAGACTGAAAGCGTAAGTATGCATCAATATTCTGATGGCAATCAAACATGTCGAACGGCGTATTTTCTTGCATCCGGTTTAACATGTCCAAGGCATACTTGACATCTTTCTTTGTTTCCAGACGAGCCAAAACAAATCCCATTGCTGTCTTGATGTCGTTATCTCCCCAATATTGCTCATTAGGGCGAACTTTGGAGTAATAATCGAGGAGATATTGCTTTCGCTCGTCAAAAGAAGACGCAGAAGTGAGAGAAAGAAACAGAAAGGCAAATGCCAGTAAAACCAACAGCTTTTTCATATTCAGTATTTTTTTAATATCCTTTACTTTGTTCCATCAATGGATTCGATCTCATTTCACTTTCTGGTATCGGAAGATAATAATCTTGTGGGTCATAATGTACAGTTCCTGCATTTGTAGAAGGATATTTGGTCAGTTCCTGTTCCAATATTCCCCAACGACAGATATCATACCAACGGATGTTTTCGAAGAATAACTCTTTATAGCGTTCTTCTTGAAGGATTTCCATAGTGACAGTTGAGAAATCTTCTCCTTTAGTGCCGGGGACATCATAGTTGCTTTCACCCCATGCGCGGCGACGGACTTTATTTACATATTCAGTTGCTACATCTACAGAGTTCAGCTTGAGCATTACTTCGGCATACATCAGATAAACATCTGCCAAACGAATGATATCTACATTCTTGGTTGAGAATACCGGTGAAGACGTTTTATAAAAATCAATATACTTGCGTTGATAACATCTATAAGTAGGACTACTTGTATCTACCTTTTCAAATACAGGTCCAGTGGTGTTCGTACTCCAGTTTTTTACGCTGTAGCCGTATAGTGTGGCTTCATGCAATCGAGGATCATCTCCAAAACGTGCTGGAGTGCGCTGGTCAACAAAAAAGTTGTTCCAAGCACCTGGAGCTCCTCCAAAAATACGAACTAAATGATGTTGGGGAGCATCATCATAAGCACTTCCTGATGAAAGATAATATTGCAGAGAGAAAATGCATTCGGAATTGTTGTCTGTATGCTGGATATAATCAGTGAAGTTGACAGGTTTATCCAATTTAAAGCGACTGTCTCCTATTACTTTTTCAAATTCAGTTTTAGCATTGGCAAAGTCGCTCATATATAGATACACTTTTCCTAATAATGCGTATACGGCCGGCTTCTGAGCCCATCCTTGGTCTTTAGTATAATCGGTATCTGTATAACCGGGACCTGGTACGGCAGTATTAACCGGGATCTGATTATCGCCAATGCAGGCCTCAGCTTTTTTCAAGTCATTGATTATCGATTGATAACATTCTTCGATAGTCGATCTGGCTGTGATAGCGTTGCTGGCATCTGCAATTCCTTCCCTTAGAATAATACCTTTTGCATCTTTATTGTTTGGATAAGTTCCTCCAAAAGACGGTCCTTGTTCTCCGAACAGGCGTAATAAATCAAAATGTATGAATGCTCTCAAGAACAGACTTTCACCTTGAAAATTCATTACCATTGTTTTTTTCTCTTCATCTAATGCATTTAAATCTATATGATCTATCAAGTCTAATGTGAGATTGGCTGAAGCTAAGGCTTTATAATACTTTATGTATGCCTCTTCTACGTTCTTGTTGGTAGAAGTGAGGCCATTGATGGCCAATTGATTCCGTTGTTCCTCGCCCAACCAGTCGATGTCCATTTCATGTGACATGGTTGACATATATTCGGTCTGTCTTCCGTAAAGGTGGATAGAACCGATAGATCTGTAAGAACTACCTAAAAATTCGCCTAATTTTGCGGGGTTTCTTTGTATGATTTCTCCTATATTATCGTCTGATACAGATGTTGTCAGAGGATGATCCAGAAAATCGCTGCACGCAGATGTCAGAAGCAGACATCCTGCTATGAACATATATTTAATTTTCATATTTATATTTTTTATCTAATTAAAAACCAACATTAAGACCAAATGAAATAGATCGGGATTGAGGATATTGAGTTAAATTGTAAACTCCTTGTTCTGCATTGTTATTACCAATAAATTCTGGGTCAAATCCTTTGAATTTAGTGAAAGTCAATGCATTTTCCACTCCTACATAAATTTTCAGTTTTGATAGTTTCATTTTCGACAGCATCGACTTTCCGAAACTATATCCTAACTGAATATTTTTTAATCTCAAGTAAGAGCCATCTTCAATCATATATGAGTTGGGCAATTGATAGTTGTGAGTAGCATTACCCAAACGGGGTTGGCTGGTGTGGGTGTTGCTGGGTGTCCAAGCGTTCCATACATCTGGAGTTGAGTTCCAGTCGGCATTCATATTTTCCAAACTTTGCTTAGTATTGTTATATATGTCCCTGTCGGCTACACCTTGCCAGTTCATATTGAACTCAAAACCTTTATATTCTAGGTTTACATTAAATCCATATACATAAGTTGGCCAAGGATTACCTATTGAAGTCATATCTTCGTCATTGATACGTCCGTCTCCATTCAAATCTTTAAATTTGATATCTCCGGGGCCTACATTTCCTGTATCGTATGCTACTCCCCATTTTTCCATAGACACGGCATTCAAGGCATCTATTTCTGCCTGCGTTTGATATAATCCGTCTGCTACGTATCCCCAAAATGCTGATACCGGTCCGTTGACGAGTGTGCGATTGAAATTCCCTCCAGATAAGTAGCTGGCATTGCCAATGTTTAATACCTTATTCTTGTTATATGAGATATTTCCACTTACGAGATAATTGAAATGATTGATGGTGCCTCTGTATGATAAAATAAGTTCAATACCCTTGTTGCTGATTTCTCCTTTGTTCAGTTTATAGGTATTACTGCCAATGCCGGTTGTTGAAGGTAACTTTTGTTCAATCAACGCGTCTCGTGTCTTCTTATTGTATAAGTCGATAGTAGCCGTGAAAGCATTGTTCCATGCTCCGAGGTCAATTCCAATATTAGTCGTTCTTGTCTTTTCCCATGTTACGTCTTTATTAGGAGTTTTCTGAGCTAACCAAGTGCCATTGGTTTGTAGCTTATATTCTTGTCTCCACCAGTTCTTGTCGATGCTGTTATTTCCTATTTCTCCGATACCAAATCTTAGTTTCAGATCATTAATTTTTTCTATTTTAAAGAACTTCTCATTGGCTATGTTCCAACCGATAGAGACTGACGGGAAGAAGGCATTTCTTTTGCCTGGAGCAAATATATCACTGGCATCATTTCTGAAATTTGCTGTTAACAAATACCGATTATCATAAGCATAAGTAATGCGTCCAAATATGGAGTAACTGCTGCCTGTGCTCCAAGCATTGGTGCCGTCTCTATATTTGGGATCAGCGAGGGCTGTGCTTCTTAAATCCTGAGCCGGTATGCCCCATTCGGCATATCCGGATGAATCGTCATTGCGTGATTCTCTTACTTCAAAACCAACCATTGCTCCAAGATCGTGTTTGCCGATCAATGTGTTGTAGTTTACGTATGTATTTAGTAGATAGGAAGTGCTTTGGTTGTGGACATAATCCAATTGGTGTCCTTGAATGTTTTTCCCTTCTACAAAGTTTATCGTATTGGTTGATATACCTCCAAATGTATTATATAAGAACTGAGAAGTGGCATGATTGCTAAGAGTTCCTATTAGGTTAGTAGTCCAAATAAGTCCTTTTATCGGAGTGATGATTGCTTGTAAGTTTCCCCATACAGTGTTCCATTTTTCCCAATGGTCTTTCAGGTCTGCACTTTCCAATGGGTTTCCTCCCTGCCAGTCAATAGTTTCTTTAAATTCATCTGTAAAGTAACCATATCCTGTATTCATCGGGTTAGTGTCATCATATACATTCATTGCTGGGTTGGCGCGTAAGATATGTTGCCAGTTCAATGCATTGTGCTTTCTGTTTGAGTGACTGAAGTTTACAGTTTGGCTAAACTTTAACCATTTCAATGGAGTTTGCTCAAAGCGGGATTTTATGGCCCATTTCTTATAGTTTGTATCTACAAAAGTACCCTCATCATTAGAATATATGGCAGAAAGGAAATAAGTTGATCTGTCGGAAGCTCCGGAGATATCAATGCTATGAGAGTGCTCAATTCCGGTATTAAACATTACATCTACCCAATCAGTATTAGGCAGTTGGGACACTTCGCTTGGAGTCAGGAAATAGAATGATTTGTTATTGAGGTCTGCGAGTGTAGGCTCGCCTTTATCCGGATTATTGGACATCCATCTGGCTTTGTACATATCAATATACCCTTGAGTTCCCAACATTTCAGGTAGTCCGAGAGCATGATTTATTTTTACATATCCATTGTAGTTTACAGCAATTTTTCCTTTAGCTCCTTTTTTTGTTGTTACTAAAACAACTCCGTTGGCTGCTTCAATACCATAGATAGCTGCAGATGCGGCATCTTTCAATAACTGAATAGATTCTACTTCATTAAAGTTATCTAACGGCATTCCGGGAACTCCATCGATAATCCAAAGTGGAGTAGCTTTATTCAAGGTTCCTACACCCCGCATATATATAGAGGAGCCTTCACCCGGTAATCCGCTTTTCCTTGAAATGTACACAGGAGCTTTTCCTTGCAAAGCTTGTGAGGCATCGTTGGTGGACATTGTATGTAAATCGCGTGACCCCAAGGATGTAATAGAGCCTGATACATTAGCTTTCTTCTGTATGCCATAACCCACGACGATGACTTCATCCAACTGTTTGGAGTCTTCTGCTAATACAATTCTTAGATTTTTACTTTGGCTATTTATGGCAATTGTTTGTGTAGCGAACCCCACATAACTGAACGTTAGTTTTCCTGTTGCATTTTTTAACTTGATAGAAAACTTACCGTCTATATCGGTTATTACTCCGTTTGTAGTGCCGGCCTCAGTTACTGTGACACCCATCAGCGGTTCATTCTGATCGGAAACAACAGTCCCATTGACTGCTGTACCTTGTGCGCTTATATATTGTACTCCTGCGAGGAATATCAATATTAAAAGCTTAACTTTTAAGCATCTTTCCATTGTTTTAAATTTTAAAGTTGTACAAAAATTAAATTTTGCTGTAAAAGTATTGCATTTACATTAATTGAGCTGAATGAAAAAAGAAATAAAGTAAAGACAAAACATGAACAAAGTGCAAACAAAGGTTTTATGGGGATGAGTTGGACTAATATTGATGGCTTTAATTTGCTTTTTAATTAAGGTGGATGCTCTATATCTTGGAAAAATTGTAGAGGAAGATTATTTTTTGTAGGTGTAATGAACTGAACAAAGATAAAATTTTATGTAACGTTTTGTATATAAGATTTTTCTATTATTTTGTTCGTGTTTTGTTTGCATTTTGATTTTCCTTTTTCTCTTTTTTCTTGGTCTTTTGTAGGCATATATGCAAAGGTTTCTAAGTATTTTTGTTTCAAAATATTCAAATAGAAAATGAGAAAAATAATATGGACCATTGTGCTGTTATGTACCCAGACAGGGTGCAAGTATGAAAATAGTGTTATTAGTGCAGATAGTTTGTTGGATTGTGTCGATCCGTTAATAGGAACAAGTGGACATGGACATACGTTTCCAGGGGCGGCATATCCTTTTGGAATGGTACAATTAAGCCCTGATACAGGACTTGAAGGATGGGACTGGTGTGCCGGTTATCATTATTCCGATAGTTCAATCATAGGTTTTTCCCATACACATCTTTCGGGTACAGGCCGTTCCGACCTCATGGATGTAATGTTGATGCCTACAACAGGAGATTTAATGTTGAATCCGGGATCGAAAAATAAACCGGATGAAGGATATCGTTCCCGTTTTTCACATGATGAAGAGTCTGCATCTCCGGGATATTATAAGGTAAGATTAAAAGATTATGATATTATGGCCGAACTGACAGTATCTCCTCGTTGCGGTTTCCATCGTTATACATTTCCTGAAAGTAAATCTTCTCATATTATATTGGATTTATCACATCATTTTGCGACTGATTCTGTGCTTTTCACTTCTATAAATAAGATAGATAGTTGCACGATAATAGGTGAAAGGAAAACAAAAGGCTGGGGTGAACCGGGGGAAAAATACTGGAGTGAACAGCAACTGTTTTTTGCTTTAAAAGTATCCAGGGCATTTGACTTGTCCATTGCTTCGGATGACCGGTTCATTCAGGAAAAGCAGGCTTCCGGTAAAAATATAAAAGCTGTTCTTAATTTTGAAACCTCGCCCAATGAAATGGTATTGGTCAAAGTTGGAATATCTGCTGTAAGTGCAGAAAATGCACTTCAAAATCTTTCGGAAGAAATACCTCATTGGGATTTTAATAAAACACTTAGTGAAACACAGTCGGTTTGGGAAAAGGAGTTATCAAAGATTAAAGTAGGAGCTCCCGTTAAGAATAAAACGATTTTCTACACAGCTTTGTATCATTCTTTATTGGCTCCTTATTCATATAAGGATGTGAATAATGAGTACTTGGGATTTGATAAACAGACGCACATGGCCGAAGGGTTTAATAATTATACTGTGTTGTCGCTGTGGGATACATTTCGTGCTGAAAATCCATTATTGACACTGATTGCTCCGGATAAGGTGAATGATCTGATACAATCCATGCTTGCACAATATGATCAGTATGGATTATTACCAGTGTGGCCATTGTGGTCTAGTGAAACAAATTGCATGATTGGCTATCATGCTGTTCCGGTCATTGTAGATGCTTATTTTAAAGGAATAAGAAATTATGATGTGGAAAAGGCATATCAAGCTATGAAGACGTCAGCTATGCAGGACAACTTTGGCGTGAAAGAGTTGAAACAATACGGTTATATTCCTTACGATATTTACAATAAATCTGTTTCTACAGCTTTGGAATATTGTTATGACGATTGGTGCATAGCTCAAATGGCGAAAGACTTAGGTAAAATAGATGATTATAACTATTTTATGAAACGGTCTTCCAGCTATAAAACGTATTTCGACGAAGAGTATAAGCTAATGAACGGTTTTTCGAGTAAAGGTAGTTTTCGTCGTCCGTTTGATCCTTTTTTCTCGTCTTATGGAGAATGTGATTGGGTAGAAGGGAATTCATGGCAATATTCTTTCTTTGTTCCTCATGATGTGAAAGGATTGATTAATCTGTATGGCGGTAGTGAGGAATTTGCCAACGCCCTTGATACCTTGTTTTCCATGCCTATGGGTATGTCAGGGCACGATGTTCCAATAGATATAACCGGACTTATCGGCCAGTATGCGCATGGTAATGAACCCAGTCATCATGTAGCTTATCTTTATAATTATGCGGGTCAACCTCATAAAGCTCAACAGCGATTACATGAAATCATGTCTACTTTGTATACTGATCAGCCGGATGGGTTGTGTGGTAATGAAGATTGTGGGCAGATGTCGGCTTGGTACGTCTTCAGTGCGATGGGATTTTATCCTGTGAATCCGGCAGAAGGAATATATATATTGGGAAAACCGATGGTGGAAAAGGCTGAAATTTCTATTGGAGAGAAGCTTTTTAAAGTAAAAACAGTCGGCTGGAGCGATGAGAACATATATGTGCAATCAGTGAAACTGAACGGTAGAGCTTATAATAAACTTTTTATTACACATGCTGATATGGTGAATGGAGGGACCTTGGAATTTACAATGAGTTCGGTTCCGGGTAACTTTACACATGCTATATTACCTCCGTCGATATCTGAAACTTTGAACGAATGATGAGAACCCTGAAGATTCTATTATATCTCTTTATATCTTGCTTGTGCTTTGGTTGCAAATCTTTTTTGCAAAGAGAAAGCCGGATAGAAAAACAAGATGACGTGTATGTTTTGTCTTTCGCTAATCTTTCTTTCAGTGTATCGGCGGGAAAGGGTGGTAGGATTATTTCTTTTAAATGTAAAGATAAGGAGTTGTTGACTCCTGATTCTGTACATAGCAAGTATTACGGAGCAACGTTTTGGCTGTCTCCCCAGTCTGAATATTGGTCTCAATATCAGTGTATTGATGAGTTGCCTTACCAAGCGGAGGTGGATAAAGTAACTCTTCGGTTGGTAAGTTCGCCGGATTCGATAAGCGGTGTGTTTGTCACCAAGGAGTTTTCTGTATCAGAAAGAGATTCATCTATCTTAATTAATTATTCTGTCCGGAATGTATCTCGTCAGCTAAAGAGACTGGCCCCTTGGGATGTGACAAGAGTGTATGGAGGTTTGAGCTTTTTTCCTGTAGGAGAAACGAATCAAATGAATAAATCTGATGTAACAGGAGTGTATGAAGATAAAGGTATGGTATGGGTTCCGTGTCCGGATGGTACTAATGAACGCGGTCAGAAGTTATTCTCGACTGCTAATGGAGGTTGGATGGCACATTATTATAGAGGGCTTTTGTTTGTTAAATGTTTTCCGGATATTAGGCCGGATGAAGTTCCTCCCGGACAAGGCGAAGTAGAAATTTATGTAGCACCGAAGGGGCGCTATTTGGAGCTCGAGAATCACGGAAAATATGTAGAGTTGCAACCTGGGAAGTCCTTAATATACCGACAAAAATGGTTCTTGAAAGATGTATCTGATAAAAAACAAGCTGATTGGATTAACAATCTGAAAAGGCAGATGAATGAGCAAAAGGTACATGAGTAAAATTTGCTCTTTCTTGTGTTTGCAAAAGGATGTTGAGTTAGATCTGTCCGTTCTCCACCATCAGCACTACACGTTCCGTTAGTTTATCTTCCCCTTCCGGGTCATACTCCTTTTTCAGGCTGGCACCGAACAGCGCAGCAAACGTCTGATAGAATCCTGCCTTGAAAGGTCCCATGAACGCTTTCACCAGTTCATAACTGGTCTGATGGCTTTGTCGGTCTACCAACTTTATCAACAGTTTGCCTTGTGCGAAGGACAGTTTTTTCATTCGGGGAGTATATTGCTCTTTCAACCCTTTCTCTACCCGTTTGATATGTTTCTGACGGGCTTTTTCATTCGGCAGGGTTTGCAGGTACTCATACGTTTCGATGATGGCCCGGTTGATTTCCTTTGAGATGGGATATACCTTTTTCACATTCCGTACCAATCGGTAGTACTCTTGTCGTTCCTTTTCATTCTTGAATTTTAGTGGTCGGAAGATGTATACAGTTCTTAATTGGACACATGGAATCGTGTCTCCATCGTAGATACACATCGGAACCAAGTATCCATTGATGCTTTGTTTTTCTTGTGCCTGTGCGCGTAATGTACAGTAAACAACAGCAAACAATGTCATTATTACTATGTTAAGCCTTCTTTTCACGTTACAAAAATAGGATTAAAATTTTATTATTCGTTCTTTTCGCGAAGATGTTAACCTATTTAAAGTATCTTTGCGCCCTTGCTCGTAAAGATACAGCAAAACAATACACATTTTATTGATGAAAATTGCTCAACTTATCCGGTTGATAAGTATTATAAACAGCTTGTTCATAAATTCTGTTTGCAGTGCTCAAAACCCTACTGAAAGCCTCTTAGAGGATATTCTTGAAGATTTGTCTGTTAATAATGATATTGATAACTCAGTTAATACGCTGAATTGGGAAAATGAACTGGAGGAACTTTCCACCCGTTTGCAGGAGTCGGTTAATTTGAATACCGCTACCCGTGAACAACTCGAACAATTTCCTTTTCTGAGTGACATTCAAATAGAACGTCTGTTGGCTTACGTTTATATACATGGGCAAATGCAAACCATTTACGAACTTCAGTTGATAGAAGAAATGGATAGGGAGACTATCCGGTATTTACTGCCTTTTGTCTGCATAAAAGCTATTAACAATGAATCTGAATTTCAGTGGAAAAACATGTTGAAAAGCGCAATGAAGTATGGTAAGCATGAGATGCTAACTCGCATGGATATACCATTTTATAGAAGAAAAGGTTATGAACATGTCTATTTAGGTCCCTCTGTTTATAACTCTGTGAAATACAGTTTTAGATATAGCTACCGGCTCTATGCGGGAGTTGTTGCCGAGAAAGATGCAGGAGAGCCTTTTGCGGCTTTGCACAATCGTTACGGGTATGATTATTATTCCTTTTATCTGTTATTGAAGAATTGGGGACGATTAAAGGCATTGGCTGTCGGTAACTATCGGCTTAGCTTTGGGCAAGGGTTGGTGATTAGTACGGATTATCTGATGGGAAAAACAATTTATGCTTCTTCTTTCAATAATCGCAGTGGCGGAGTGAAGAAGCATTCTTCTACCGACGAGTACAATTATTTCCGGGGATTGGCGGCTACCGTTGCCTTGTCAAAGCATTGGGATATTTCCGGTTTTTATTCACATCGTTCATTGGACGGTGTGATAACAGGTGGAGAA
The DNA here is from genome assembly GCA_934716785.1 of uncultured Bacteroides sp. Lineage (GTDB taxonomy): Bacteria > Bacteroidota > Bacteroidia > Bacteroidales > Bacteroidaceae > Bacteroides. The sequence continues at coordinate 14,088 of CAKUYM010000054.1, forward strand.
ATAACCTCTATTTATAAAACAGGTTTGCACCGGAGTCAAAAAGAGGCAGATAAAAAGAGGTTGTTCACATTGCAGTTGACAGGTGGAAACATAAGTTATCAACAGAACCGTATCAGACTGGGATTCACCGGTATTTACTATGTTTTCAACCGCCCTTATGAACCTGAATTAACAGGCTATTCCAAATACAATCTTCATGGGAATAACTTTTATAACTTAGGAATGGATTATGCATATCGTTGGAGTCGTTTTTCCTTTCAAGGCGAGACGGCGATAGGCAAACAAGGTTGGGCTTCTTTGAACCGTCTGCAATATTCACCGGTTCAGGATGTTCATCTTATGTTGATACACCGATTCTATTCTTATGACTATTGGGCGATGTTCGGTCGTTCTTTCGGAGAAGGAAGTGCGGTTCAGAATGAGCTGGGATATTATATAGGACTGGAAACTTCCCCTTTCGCCTATTGGAAGTTTTTTGCTTCATTCGACTTGTTTTCTTTTCCATGGAAAAGATACCGGGTCAGTAAGCCCTCTCGTGGAACAGACGGACTGATTCAAGCTACTTTTACTCCGCGCACAGATCTTTCGATGAGTCTGAAATACCGTTATAAACAAAAGGAGCGTGACTGGTCAGGAAGTAAAGGGACGTTGACACTCCCTGTTTTTCACCATCAATTTCGTTATCGTTTGAACTATTCTTTCAAAGATGCGTTTAATATTCGTACAACTTTAGATTATAATCATTTTCATTCTCAGGACAGAGCTGCTACTAAAGGATATCAGGTTACACAAATGGTATCCTCCCGACTGCCTTGGGCCAGGCTGTTTGCTGACGTTCAGGGCAGTTACTTTTCTGCAGATGATTATGATTCGCGGGTATACGCTGCCGAGAAAGGATTGCTTTACACATTTTATACACCGTCATTTCAAGGTAGCGGATTCCGATGCAGCGTCCGTTTGAGATATGAACTGAATGAACACTGGCTGTTCATAACCAAGTTGGGAGAAACTATCTATCTGGACCGTAATGAAATAGGATCCGGCAATGATTTAATCTACGGCAATAAAAAAGCGGATATACAAATGCAACTACGTATTAAGTTTTGAGTTATCTTTGTGCAGAACTGATTAGAGCAATAGACAGGCAAAGTAAACAGTCTGATATAGGCTGCATTAACAGAAGATAGAGTCGGTCAAGAAGCCGGAAATAATCAGTTAAGAAGATACAGATTTGTAAATGATAAAATTTGAGTAAGATGACTGTTATTTATCCTTCACCCATTTTCGGCCCTATTCATTCCCGCCGCTTGGGTGTTTCTTTGGGAATTAACTTATTGCCGGATGACGGTAAAGTTTGTTCATTCGACTGCATTTACTGTGAATGTGGCTTCAATGCCGATCATCGTACGAAGAAACGTTTTCCTACCCGCGAAGAAGTCCGCACGGCTCTCGAAGAGAAATTGAAAGATATGCAGGCGAACGGTCCTGCTCCTGATGTGTTGACATTTGCCGGCAACGGGGAGCCGACCGCACATCCCCACTTTCCGGAAATCATAGAAGACACGCTTGCGCTTCGTGATAACTATTTTCCGAATGCGAAAGTCAGTGTATTAAGTAATTCTACTTTCATCGATCGTCCTGCCGTATTTGAAGCGTTGAACAAGATTGATAACAATATCTTGAAACTGGATACGGTGAATGAGGAATACATTCATCTGTTGGATCGTCCGAACGGAAAATATTCCGTGAAGAAGATCATTGAGAAGATGAAGGAATTTAAGGGAAACTGTATTATCCAGACTATGTTTCTGAAAGGCGGTTATCAGGGCAATGATATGGATAATACGTCCGACAAATATGTACTCCCGTGGATAGAAGCGGTGAAAGAAATCGCTCCCCGCCAGGTGATGATATATACGATTGACCGCGAGACGCCTGACCATGACTTGCAAAAGGCAACTCATGAAGAACTGGATCGTATTGTTGCTTTGCTGGAAAAAGAGGGCATTCGGGCAACGGCTTCCTATTGATATAAGGAATTGATATAAGGAAAAGTTTTGATATATCCATTTAATGTGGGTTTAATGAAGACCGGGTTATATACCTCTGTTTTGCTGTCTTATCTATGTTGAATAGTGAAAAAACGTAATAAGAACATAGAATATTAAAAAAAACGAGGGCTATATGTGGGGTAAAGGGCTTTTCGCGTGTATTTACCAGTATATTAGAGAAATAAACTTATGTATAATTTAAAAAAATAAAACATGAAAAACAACTATCTTCTTTCTTCGCGATGCCTCAAGTTTATCGCATTGTTAGCATTGCTACTACATCCCATTTCATTTCTTTCCCTACAAGCATCCGAAGCTTCGGGTATTCTGCGGGCGGAAAAGGTAAACCCGACTACTGTTGATGTGGTATTTGCGAACAATCAGCGGATGACAATCGACTTTTATGGGGAGAATATCTTCCGTGTATTTCAGGATAACTCCGGAGGCATCATTCGTGATCCCGAAGCAAAGCCCGAAGCGCAGATACTTGTTGACCAGCCGCGACGCCAGGTATCCGGTCTTGCACTGGACGATAAAGACGGACGTATCATCCTCGCCACCGGGAAAGTGCGGGTTGAACTCGACAAGAAGACAACTCTGATGAAAGTCTTCAATCTTGAAACAGGCGCATGCGTCATCGAGCAGACGGCTCCCGTAGTATTCAGTCCGAAAGAGGTGACCGTTACCCTGAAAGAACAGGCTGACGAATACTTCTACGGTGGGGGTGTACAGAACGGCCGATTCTCTCACAAGGGCAAAGTGATAGCCATCGAAAACCAGAACAGTTGGACGGATGGCGGAGTCGCTTCTCCCTGCCCGTTCTACTGGTCTACCAAAGGCTATGGAATGATGTGGTACACCTTTAAGAAAGGCCAATATGACTTTGGAGCATCAGAAAAAAACGTAGTGAAACTATCTCACAATTCTTCTTACCTTGATTTATTTTACATGGTCAGCGACGGAGCTGTCGCTCTGCTGAACGATTTCTACCAGTTGACAGGGAATCCTGTGCTATTGCCTAAATTCGGTTTTTACGAAGGACATCTCAATGCCTACAACCGTGACTACTGGAAAGAGGATGAGAAGGGAATTCTCTTCGAGGATGGAAAACGCTACAAGGAAAGCCAGAAAGACAATGGGGGTGTCAAGGAATCTCTGAACGGAGAAAAAGACAACTACCAGTTCTCGGCACGTGCCGTTATCGACCGCTACAAGAGTCATGACATGCCACTCGGATGGCTGCTTCCTAATGACGGATACGGTGCCGGTTACGGACAGACAGAAACGTTGGACGGCAACATTGCCAATCTGAAGAGTCTTGGTGAATATGCCCGCAAGAATGGGGTGGAAATCGGACTTTGGACACAGTCCGACCTGCATCCGAAAGAAGGTGTAAGCGCTCTGTTGCAACGTGACATCGTGAAAGAGGTTCGCGACGCGGGCGTACGTGTATTGAAAACCGACGTGGCTTGGGTAGGAGCCGGATACTCTTTCGGCTTGAATGGTGTAGCGGATGTGGGACATATCATGCCTTATTATGGCAATGATGCCCGTCCTTTCATCATCTCACTCGACGGCTGGGCCGGCACACAGCGCTATGCCGGCATCTGGTCGGGCGACCAGACGGGTGGCGTATGGGAATATATCCGTTTTCATATACCTACTTATATAG
>CAKUYM010000055.1 GCA_934716785.1 uncultured Bacteroides sp.
TTCCTCTTGGACTTGAACCAAGGACCCTCTGATTAACAGTCAGATGCTCTAACCGACTGAGCTAAGGAAGAATGTTTTTCTCAATTGCGATGCAAAAGTAGTAGTTTTTTTTGAAATATGCAATATCTTTGCAAAAAAAATATTAGAAATGGATAAAATAATAGGATTGGGCAACGCACTGGTAGATGTACTTGCAACCCTAAAGGATGATATGCTTCTGGATAAGATGGGATTACCCAAAGGAAGCATGCAACTCATTGATGATACTAAGTTACAGCAGATTAACTCCGAATTTTCGCACATGAGAACTCATTTGGCAACAGGTGGATCTGCCGGAAATGCCATTCTCGGACTGGCATGTCTGGGTGCCGGAACCGGATTCATAGGAAAGATAGGAAATGACCAATACGGAGATTTTTTCCGCAAAAATCTCCAAAGGAATAATATCGAAGACAAATTATTGCTCTCGGAACAGTTACCTTCCGGCGTTGCATCCACTTTTATTTCACCGGACGGTGAACGTACTTTCGGGACATATTTAGGAGCAGCCGCTTCGCTGAAGGCTGAAGACCTGACTCTCGATATGTTTAAAGGCTATGCTTACCTCTTTATAGAGGGCTATCTGGTTCAAGATCACGAAATGATCCTTCATGCCATCGAATTGGCGAAAGAGGCAGGTCTGCAAATATGCCTCGACATGGCAAGTTATAATATCGTTGCCAACGACCTTGATTTCTTCTCCTTATTAATAAATAAGTATGTGGATATTGTTTTTGCAAACGAAGAAGAAGCGAAAGCATTTACGGGCAAAGAGCCCGAAGAGGCGTTGGAAATCATTTCCAAGAAATGCAGCATCGCTGTCGTAAAGGTGGGATCAAAAGGTTCTTATATCCGCAAAGGTACGGAGGAGATTAAGGTTCCCGCCATTCCGGTAGAAAAAGTGGTAGACACCACCGGTGCGGGAGACTATTTTGCTTCCGGTTTCTTATATGGCCTGACGTGTGGCTATTCGCTGGAGAAATGTGCTAAAATAGGTTCTATTCTCTCGGGAAATGTTATACAGGTAATCGGAACGACAATATCAGAAGAGCGTTGGGATGAAATTAAGTTAAATATTAACAGGGTTTTAGCTGAATAACCGGAGATTGGGTTACTTTTACAACTCATTTATATGGAAAGAAATATGAAAAAATTGCTGAATGGGCGGGTAGCTGTCGTTATAATGGCTGTCGTGGCTGCTGCAGCTTTCTTTAGTTTCAAGAGTGGCGACGACCGCAACTTCCAGATTGCCAAGAATCTGGATATATTCAATGCGATGGTGAAGGAACTGGATATGTTCTATGTAGACACGATCGACCCGAACAAGACAATCCGGGCAGGAATCGACAACATGCTTTATTCGCTGGATCCTTATACTGAATATTATCCGGAAGAAGACCAAAGCGAACTGGAGCAGATGGTGAAAGGCAGTTTTGGCGGAATAGGTTCTCTCATTACCTATAATGCCAAATTAAAGCGTTCCATGATTGCCGAGCCGTTTGAAGGAACACCGGCCGCCAAAGCCGGCTTGAAAGCCGGAGATATCTTGATGGAGATTGACGGAGTAGACCTGGCCGGTAAGAATAACGCAGAAGTCAGCCAGATGCTGCGCGGACAGGCAGGCACGAGCTTCAAGCTGAAAGTGGAACGCCCGAATGAGAAAGGCAAACGCACACCAATAGAATTTACGATTGTGCGCGAATCAATCCAAACTCCTGCAATCCCTTATGCCAACGTACTGGACAATCACGTCGGATATATCAATCTGAGCACTTTCTCCGGCAATCCTTCCAAGGACTTCAAGAAAGCATTTCTTGATTTGAAGAAGAAGGGAGCCACTTCATTGGTGATCGATCTCCGGAACAACGGTGGCGGTCTGCTGGATGAAGCTGTAGAAATAGCCAACTATTTCTTGCCGCGTGGAAAAGTCATTGTGACAACGAAAGGCAAAATCAAGCAGGCGAGCAATACTTACAAGACTTTGCGCGAGCCGCTGGATCTGGATATTCCGATTGCCGTATTGGTAAACAGCGGCACAGCCTCCGCTTCTGAGATTCTGTCGGGTTCTTTGCAGGATCTTGACCGCGCGGTGATTGTCGGCAACCGTACTTTTGGTAAAGGACTGGTGCAGGTGCCACGCTCCTTGCCTTATGGCGGAATGATGAAAGTGACCACCTCCAAATATTATATTCCGAGCGGACGCTGCGTGCAAGCCATCGACTATACGCACCGTAATGAAGACGGAAGTGTAGGCACCATCCCCGACAGCCTGACCAAGGTATTCCATACAGCGGCAGGACGTGAGGTGCGCGATGGCGGCGGTATAATGCCGGATGTCACAGTCAAGCAAGAGAAACTGCCGAACATCCTATTCTATCTGGTGCGTGATAATCTGATTTTTGACTATGCAACTCAATATTGCCTGAATCACCCCACGATTGTTGCCCCTGAAAAGTTTGAGGTGACAGATGCAGATTATAACGCTTTCAAAGAACTGGTGAAAAAGGCCGATTTCAAATATGACCAGCAAAGCGAGAAGATTCTGAAAACGCTGAAAGAGGCCGCAGAATTTGAGGGTTATATGGAAGGCGCCGCAGAAGAGTTCAAGGCACTCGAAAAAAAACTGAATCACGACCTTGACCGCGACTTGGATTATTTCTCCGGAGATATAAAGAAAATGATTGCCTCCGAGATCATCAAGCGTTACTACTATCAACGCGGCAATATCATCCAGCAATTGAAGGATGATGACGACTTGAAGGAAGCTGTAAAAGTTCTGAATGACCCGGCAAAGTATAAAGAAATGCTAAGCTCGCCGGTTGGGAAGAAAGAATAAAAAGAAGGTGTGTCATAATACCCCAATAAAAAGATTTACCCCTACCACAAACAACTGTAGTAGGGGTAATTTCATTAAAAAAGAGTTTTGACACTCCCTGTTTTTTATCACGCTCACTTATCCAATACTGTTATTGAGCACTCAGAGGAAGAGTAAAATAGAAACTGCTTCCCTTGCCTTCTTGAGAGCGCAGCCAGATGCGTCCGCCCATTCTTTCTACCAACAGTCTGCTTAGTGTTAATCCCAGTCCGGTGCCTTGGACAAAATCATTCACCTTCCCGAAACGACGAAAGATAGTGGCCGCTCTTTCTGCCGGAATGCCAATACCGCTATCTTTCACATAGAACTCCACAAAATCTTCTTTCTCACGATAACCGAAATGGATTTCTCCCTTCGAGGTGAACTTCACAGCATTACTAAGCAAGTTGCCTATCACCTGTATGATGCGATTCCAATCACCGGAAGCATGCATCCCCGTATTCACTTCATCCAAAATGAGCCTGACGCCATTCTGAGTTTTGCCATGGAATTGCTGTTTCAACTGCAAACAAATATCGATCAATTTTACAGGACAGATGCAGAACTCCAACAATCCGGCCTCAAGCGATGACAAGTCCAGGATATCGTTAAACAAATTCAGCAGTATTTCAGAATTTCTATCGATAATTTCAGCGTATTGTCCCTTCTCTTCCGCAGAACCCGCATTGATAAGCAGCTTGGAGAATCCGACTATCGCATTGAGCGGAGTACGGATTTCATGGCTCATATTGGCAAGAAAAGCTGATTTTAGCCGCTCTGACTCTTCGGCTTTTATTCTGGCGGCATCCAGCTCTTTCTGATGTTTTAGGTGTGACGGGGCGGAAGAAACAGACTCAACCTTTTTCTCCAAGAGTTCAACTAACTCCAATAACTCTTCTTTTGTCTTGTTTTCGTACTTTCGCATAAAAGGTTGTACTGCTGTCTACGGGAATATTGTATAAACTGTTTTATTTATTGCAAATATAAGACATTATTTCAATAAACAAGGCAACCTTGCAAGTTATTATAATATAAAAAAAGCGGATAGCTTTTGCCCTACTAATCAGAATGTTCTATCTTTGTCCCATATTCAATAAAATGAATGACAACATTATATTTTAAATGATTTACAATATGTCTACAGAATTATTCTCTACGCTGCCCTATAAGGTGGCAGATATTACGCTTGCCGACTTCGGACGCAAGGAAATCGATTTGGCAGAAAAAGAAATGCCCGGGCTGATGGCTCTTCGCGAAAAATATGGAGAATCCAAACCGTTAAAAGGCGCCCGCATTATGGGTTCGTTGCACATGACAATTCAGACAGCCGTGTTGATCGAGACATTAGTGGCTTTAGGAGCAGAAGTACGTTGGTGCTCTTGTAACATATATTCAACGCAAGACCATGCGGCAGCAGCTATTGCCGCTTCAGGGGTACCGGTGTTCGCATGGAAAGGCGAAACGCTTGCCGATTACTGGTGGTGCACCTTGCAGGCATTGACTTTTGCCGATGGCAAAGGACCTAATGTGATTGTGGACGATGGCGGCGATGCCACGATGATGGTTCACGTTGGTTATGATGCGGAGAATAATGCGGCTGTATTAGATAAAGAAGCGCATGCGGAAGATGAAATAGAACTGAACGCCATTCTGAAGAAAGTATTGGCGGAAGACAAGGAACGTTGGCATCGCGTAGCTCAGGAAGTACGCGGAGTGTCTGAAGAGACGACAACAGGCGTACACCGTTTGTATCAAATGCAGGAAGAAAGTAAACTGCTGTTTCCGGCATTCAATGTGAACGACTCGGTGACAAAATCCAAGTTTGACAACCTATACGGCTGCCGTGAGTCGTTGGCTGACGGTATCAAGCGGGCAACGGATGTGATGATTGCCGGAAAAGTCGTTGTTGTGTGCGGTTATGGTGATGTGGGTAAAGGCTGTTCTCACTCCATGCGCTCTTACGGGGCACGCGTATTGGTGACGGAAGTAGATCCAATTTGTGCTTTACAGGCTGCCATGGAGGGATTTGAAGTGGTAACGATGGAAGATGCCTGCACCGAAGGTAATATTTTCGTGACTACTACCGGTAATATTGATATCATCCGTATCGACCACATGGAGAAGATGAAAGACCAAGCCATTGTCTGCAATATAGGACACTTCGACAATGAGATTCAGGTAGATGCCTTGAAGCATTATCCGGGCATCAAATGTGTAAACATCAAGCCGCAGGTAGATCGCTACTATTTCCCGGACGAGCACAGCATCATCCTGCTTGCCGACGGTCGCCTTGTAAACCTCGGCTGTGCAACGGGACACCCGTCATTCGTGATGAGTAACTCCTTCACTAACCAGACGTTGGCTCAGATTGAATTGTTCAACAACAAATATGAGGTTGGCGTATACCGCTTGCCGAAGCATCTGGACGAAGAGGTAGCCCGCCTGCATCTCGAAAAAATCGGTGTCAAACTGACCAAGCTGACTCCAGAGCAGGCTGCTTATATCGGTGTATCTGTAGACGGACCTTATAAGGCCGAGCATTATAGATATTAATCTGATCTACGATTGGACGAATTACCATTTACCTATTGATGCATCCGCATTGCCGGGATTTCCTGTTTTCAATTATAAATGGCAGTTTATCCAATCGTATTTATTTTTTATACTCAATATTCAATAGTAAATCGTCTAATCGCTAATGAAAAAGTTCCTTCCCGACTTAATCGCCATTCTGACTTTTATAATTCTATCCTTTGCTTATTTTTTTCCGGCTGATATCGAGGGCCGTATTTTGTTTCAGCATGACTCTGTTGCCGGTGTCGGTGCCGGACAGGAATCGAAAGAGTACCGCGACCGTACGGGCGAGCGTACACGCTGGACGAATGCCATCTTTGGAGGTATGCCCACCTATCAGATGTCTCCGAGCTACGACTCTACCAAAACTCTGAACTGGGTTGAAAAGATTTATCGGCTCTGCCTGCCCGATTATGTGGTACTCACCTTCATCATGATGTTAGGATTCTATATCCTTTTGCGGGCATTCGGAATATCAGCCTGGCTGGCAGGATTGGGCGGAATCATATGGGCTTTCTCGTCTTACTTCTTTATTCTCATACCGGCAGGACATATCTGGAAGTTTGTGACACTGGCCTACATACCGCCTACGATTGCAGGTATCGTGCTTGCCTATCGGAAAAAGTATCTGTTAGGAGGGATTGTAACAGCCTTGTTTATCGCCCTTCAGATTCAGTCCAACCACATACAAATGAGCTACTACTTTATGTTTGTCATCCTATTTATCGTAGGAGCTTACTTTGAAGATGCCTATAAGAAAAAGGAGTTGCCACACTTCTTCAAGGCCAGCGGGATTTTGGCATTGGCTGCCGTGGTGGGAATATGTATCAACATCTCCAACCTTTATCATACTTATGAATATAGCAAGGAGACTATGCGAGGCAAGAGTGAACTGAAGCAGGAAGGGCCTGCAGCCAACCAAACAAGCAGTGGACTCGACCGTGACTACATAACGAACTGGAGTTACGGAATCGGAGAAACATTGACTTTATTGGTCCCCAATGTGAAAGGGGGCTCATCATCGGCTCCTCTATCCCAAAGCGAAGCTGCTATGACAAAAGCGAACCCGATGTATGGCGGTCTTTATGCACAGTTCCCGCAGTATTTCGGCGACCAGCCGTGGACTGCAGGTCCGGTATATGTGGGGGCATTTGTCATGTTTCTGTTTATATTGGGATGCTTCATTGTAAAAGGGCCGCTCAAGTGGGCATTGCTGGGAGCCACGATTTTCTCCATCCTGCTTTCGTGGGGAAAGAATTTCATGGGGCTAACGGACTTCTTTATAGATTATATTCCGATGTATAACAAATTCCGTGCAGTTTCATCTATCTTGGTGATTGCCGAATTTACAATTCCACTATTGGCCATTTTTACACTGAAGGAGATATTCAGCAAACCGGACATACTGAAACTGAAAGAAAACCGTGTAGGGGTGATTGTGACACTGATACTTACAGCCGGCATTGCATTAATACTGGCTGTTGCTCCCGGTGTTTTCTTCTCCGGTTTCATTACAGCACAGGAGATGGCTGCCTTGAAACAGGGGCTTCCGGCAGAGCATCTGACCCCGGTAATCACAAACCTGACGGAGATACGCGAAGCAATCATCGCTTCGGATGCATGGCGCAGTTTCTTCATCATCATCGTAGGATGTTTCCTCTTATTCCTGTACCAACAGAAGAAGTTGAAGGTTACTTTTACTCTGACCGGTATCGCACTTCTATGTTTGATAGATATGTGGACTGTCAACAAGCGTTATCTGCATGACGAACAGTTTGTACCGAAGTCCAAGCAGGCGGAAGCATTTGTCAAGAGCCGGACGGACGAGATTATTCTTCAGGATACAGCTTTGGATTATCGCGTGCTGAATTTCGTCGGCTTCCCCGGCAATACGTTCAATGAAAACAATACGGCATATTGGCACAAGAGCGTAGGTGGTTATCATGCAGCCAAGCTGCGTCGTTATCAGGAGATGATCGACCATCATATCGTTCCTGAAATGCAGGCTACCGATCAAGAACTGACTGCCGCCGGTGGTAAGATGGACAGTGTGGATGCTTCCAAGTTCCGTGTTCTGAATATGCTGAATACAAAATACTTCATTTTCCCTGCCGGACAACAAGGACAAACTGTTCCTGTTGAGAATCCGTATGCCTACGGCAATGCCTGGTTTGTAGACAACGTACAGTATGTGGATAACGCGAATGAGGAAATTGATGCCCTGAATGAAATTCTCCCGACGGAGACTGCCGTAGTGGATGCAAAATTCAAGGAACAACTGAATGGCGTGACAAGAGGATATAAGGATTCCGTATCGACCATCCGGCTGATGAGTTATGAGCCCAACCGCCTCATCTACAAGACCTCTTCACCCAAAGACGGAGTAGCGATATTCTCTGAAATATACTATCCGGGATGGCAGGCTACAATCGACGGGCAACCGGCAGATATCGCTCGTGCAGACTATATCTTGCGCGTCATGAATGTGCCCGGTGGAGAACATACCATTGAGATGTGGTTTGATCCGCAGAGTATACATATTACCGAAAGCATAGCTTATGCAGCATTGGCTCTACTGCTAATTGGAGTCATGGTGTTGCTGTGGATGGAACGACGCAAGGTCACCACTAAAAAAAATAAAAATGAAATAATAAGGGATCACCTTTATTAAAGGTCAATACAGATTAAAAGTTACTTTATCAAATAAAAGGGCGGTTCTCTTCTTCGCGAGGAGAACCGCCTTTGCATTCACTAAAAAATTATGAAAAACAAATGCTATTGGTTGTTATTGAAACATATTGAGTATTTTTATACCTAAAGTTCTTTTTCGCCCAAAACCGGTCCGACACTTGGACGGCCTTCTTTTTGGGGCTTTCTTTGAAAAGCCTTCTTGCGAGCGGCAGCCTGCTCTGTCTGCCATTTCTCATACTGCTCCGCTGTCAGAATCTTTTTTATCTTCTTTTCTTTTGCTTCCGCCGCTTTCTTTTGCGAATCAGCATCGTTCTTATTCATCATCGGCCCGCCGGCTCTTCCGGGGAAGCCGCCTTCACCCATCATCGGCGGTTCGCCCGGGCCACCCATTGGCGGACGTCCGCCTTGCATTCCGGGACCACCTTGCATTCCGGGGCCTCCCATAGGTAGGCGTTGTCCGCCGGAGTTCTGCATGGATTGAAAAAATTCTTTTTGCTCTTTCAAATTAATCTTATAGATTTTTTTATACTGCTTATCTGTCAGTTGAAGCGACTCTTTCATCTGATTGGTCATCTGAGTCGCCATCTTCTCCGGATTCGGGACTTCTCGCGGCAAACGTTTCTCTTGTTGTTGTCTCTCTTGCGCAGCAGAGGTTTCCTGTGCATATACTAAACCGGTGCAACAGGCCAGGCAAACTGCAAGCCCTGTCATTTTTATTTTCTTATTCATCGTCTTTTGTTTTTTATTGATACCTCAAAATTAGATGAATATAGGGATAGGCAAAAATAAAATCGACAAAGCACAGACTTTTATCTATCAATTATTTAAAATGACTGGTCCGCAGAAAGAAAAACTAAAACTGGAAATAAATAAACGGCTGAATCTCCGTACTTTTCATCTGAATAATCACATAAATCAAGATGACCATCATCAGTGCCTTTCCTATAAAGGGCATGCGAATGACACCCCGGCATGCAGCGTTCTCCCAACTGTCAGGGGCAAAATGAAGTAAAAAGCCGAGCAACATCAAAGCAAAGACTTTCCAATAGCCTTCCAGTAATTGCGGGAACAACTGAGGACGGAAAGTGGTGAATATCTGCTTCAACATATCCATTGAGTTTTGGAAATCGGCATTACGGAAGAATATCCAACAGAAGCACACGAAATGGAAAGTTATGATAACTCCGAATACCCTTCGCCAACCGTGACTTTGTTCACCTTTCTTGCGCCCGGTGAATGTCATCCACATTTTATGCAATGCCAAAGCGACACCGTGAAAAATTCCCCAAAGAACGAAGTTCCAAGATGCCCCGTGCCATAATCCACCCAAGAACATGGTGATTATCAGATTCAGATATTGACGGAACTTTCCTTTCCGGTTTCCACCCAGGGAGATATACAGATAATCTTTCAACCAACTGGAGAGAGAGATGTGCCAACGGCGCCAAAATTCAGTAATGGAAGCGGATTTATAAGGAGAATCGAAGTTCCGGTTGAAATGGAAGCCCAACAACAGAGCAATGCCGATAGCCATATCACTATATCCTGAGAAGTCACAGTAAATCTGCAAAGCATATCCGTAAAGTCCCATCAAATTCTCCACCCCCGAATAGAGAGTGGGATTATCGAAGATACGTTCTACAAAATTGACACTGATATAATCGGAGATAATCGCTTTCTTGAACAAACCGGAAAGGATCAAGAAAATTCCTCGCCCGAACATCTCCTGAGAGACAAAAAGGGGCTTTCGTATCTGCGGGATAAAGTCGCGTGCACGAACAATAGGACCAGCTACCAACTGCGGGAAGAAAGATACATAGAAAGCATAGTCCAGCAAATTAGTCAGTGGTTTTATATCTCTCCGGTAGACATCGATAGTATAGCTCAAAGACTGGAAAGTGAAGAAAGAGATGCCAACAGGCAAAAAGATGTCAAGTGCCGTAAACTCCCCTCCCATCAGCGATGCGATGACACCACCAAGGAAATTGGTATATTTGAAATATGCGAGAAGCCCCAAATTGACACTTAGACTAAGAGCCACCAATCCTTTGCGCTTCCAGTAGCTTTCGACACGAGCCATGAGTTGGGCAAGCAAGAAGTCGCAAACTGTGACAAGGGCAAGCAAAAAGAAATAAGTGCCGCTACTCTTGTAGTAGAAATAATAAGAAAAGAGGGTGACGAACAGGATACGGGCGGTATATTTATGTTGCAGCAGCACATACACCACCATAAAAGCAGCGAACAGCCAAAGAAAAATGCCACTGCTGAATATCATCGGTGCTTGCGGATCGTAGGTCAATACCTCTTTCAGTCTGCTAAAATCTATATCAATGGGAAACATAGTCGTTATATGCTTTAATCAAGGCTTGGTATAATAAATTTCCCTGAAGGATGTAGCCTTCGGGCAAATAATGTACATGATCGGGACGCATCAGTTTGGCTTCCATCCAATTGGTGCAGGCATGCTGCTTGCCTCCCACTACGTCATACATATCCCACACTAACAGACGGTTATTCTTAGCATAACGACAGATCGTTTCTGCCGCTGTCTCCGTGCGGGGATTTATGGCATAGGTGCGTCTGCGTTTTTTTTGCCGGAAACTTTCATATGATCCCGGTGGGGTCGTGAGAATAATAGGCACACCGGGAAGACTGTCGTGCAGGAGTTTGACAAGTTCGTCCATTTGGTTATAATGTATGTTGACATTATAACGCCGGTTATGGCTTTCATTCGTTCCGAAAGAAAGAATCAGCAGTTCGGGTTTAAAAGCAACGATTTCGGCAATGCGCCCGGGATGAGTAAAGGTGAGACAAGTTGCTCCGTTCACACCTTTATCTATGTAGGAGACCGCTCCGAAAGTCTCTATCAAACGGGCACCGGTAGTCTGCGGATAGATATGCCCACGCACATGGCTGTCGCCGATATGAACGATACGAACCGTATCTTCTGTCAATCCTGCACGTACTTGGCGGAGATGTTCGAAGACGGGAGCCAACAGCGCTATGCTGTCGATAATCTCATTCCGGCCGGTCTCGCGGAAGGCGGCAGGGAAAGAGACTTGTGCAGAGATGGTATCGTTTACCCACGTCATTTCACGCAAGGGGGTGGCCGCCTTTTGAACCTTATCTGACGGTGGACAGACAGGAATGCGGTCTTGTGCTGTTACTTCGGTAAGAAAACAAGGGACACTCAACATTCCTGCGAAAACAAGGATAAAGATGTACAGCAGGTTACTCTCTCTCATAGGCACGCCTCCTGTCATATTGTTGCTTACCATAGATAATAGTTTCATAAAGCAATCCTGCCAAATGCTTACCGCCACGGAAATTTATATGCGTATAATCGTAGTTTGCCATAGAGGGTTTGGCATGGACGAGTTTGGCCATACTGCCGTCTCCACCCATGGCTTCGAACATATTCCAAAAAGCGATGCCGCTTTCGGCAGCAATATTCTGCTGATAACGAATCAGATTCTTGACACCCGGCATGGTACGCAAATCACCGTTCTCATCCTTATAATCACGGTCGCCGACGCTCAACAACAAGATTCCCGCTTGTGGGAAACATTCTTTCAGATGCTCAATAGCCGTGAGCAAACCTTTCTGATAGTTATCATAATTGCGCCCCCGCTCGGTAGCTACATTCAAACCATATTCAAGGATAATCAGGTCGTAAGGACGCTGGTGATTGAACTGTTTCAACATCTGTGAAGGGATGCCTCGCAGAGAAAGCCCGGAACTGCCACGCAAGGAGAAGTTATCGAGAATGATTCCTTTTTTTCCATCCATCGCCAGACCATAAAACAAGGTAGAATCTGCATGCTCCACTGTCCAACGGATGGAACCGATACGTCCGTCCACTTGAATTTGTTGCAATCTATCGGAAGGAGCCAATGAATATTCTTTATTTTCTCCTTTATTCACACAAGCAGAAAGAAGAACGGAATCTTTATTATAGAAGAAGATGGAGGCACGCTGACAAGTATCAAGCAGGGAAGCATATTTATTTTGTCCGCGTAGTTCTACATAAGCTCCGTTCCGAGGGACAAAATAGTGTCCGGAAATGCCTTGTTTCTTCTTATCGAAATAGACACTGTCTGTTACTGCATGACTGGACCATCCGCCAAATGTATGCCGCACCGTAGGGCGGTAACCGCTTGTCATGGAAGTGATGGTAACAAAACCTACGCCGCAACCGCCGAATTGTTTCTGAAGCATTTCGCGCAAGTCGGCCGTAAATATATCCGCTTCGATAAAGGAGTCTCCGAATACGGCGATACGTACCAGTTTGTCATCGGAGTTGGAAGTAGCTCCGGAAGAAATGCGATCGAGAGCCTCGTAAAAAGAGGCCATCCCGCGATGAGTGGAATCACTATAGTCTTCGATACAGGTCATCCCCGCACGGCAAGTATCTACAAAAGCCGGTTTTACGACAGGTGGAAGAGGAATGCTGTCCGAATCAGCGACGGTTGCCTCTGTATCGGGATAACGAAGGTCGCTTAAAAGGTCCACACGCCTCATCATGTGTCCGTCAATGGTAATGACCGGAAGCCAATGAAGTCCCAACAAGACGACAAACACAACTAACACAAACCACAACGAGTATTTCAAGTAGTTCTTAATAATCTCCATTTTATCTTTTAGACCCACTATTTTTTGAGATGCAAACTTACGGAAAAATCCTCATTTTTGTATGTCTGTAAGATAAAAATGAGAAGATTTAATAAGTAAGGAGGAAACAGACAAATAGCACATTATATGGAACTCCTCCAAATCTGAGACTTCGTTCCATAAAAAACTGTGCTACAGAGTTTATACCGGTTTCCTAATATAACTCTATAGCACAGTTGTCCTTTTATTATTCCGACACTAAATGGTCCGTTCTATATTCCACACAAATGCGCGTAAACCTAACTGTTCGGTCTCCATATCCATTTTATGCAGAGTATCAAGCAATGGATCAACTTTCTGGTCTTCTACTATGGTAATAATAGCCGAGCACATACTGGGCCAAGCATGACTGCCGAAGTGCGGAGTACCTGTTTTTGAACCACGTCCTTGTACTTTTTCAAGATATGTGAAGCCACGGCATCCCAAACGGTCGAGCAATGCTATGATTCGTTCGTAATAAGCCTGATCGAATGTTATCAATACTGATTTCATATTTCTTTCTGTTATTTCTTAATAATGTTGGCTTTATTTTCTTGGAAGTAAATGTCCAATTCACGTTGACGACGAAGTTTACGACGACGGTTTTTGATGCCTGTCCCTGCGAATACACAATATAAGGTAGGAATCAAAATCAATGTAAGAATAGTCGAAACCGTCAAACCACCGATTACGGCAATTGCCATCGGGCTCCACATTTCAGAGCCTTGTCCGCCACCGATAGCCATCGGAATCATACCGAGCACGGTCGTTGCCGTAGTCATCAATACCGGACGGAGACGGCTCTTGCCGGATGTCACAACTGAATTGATGACCGCCAGTCCACGCTCGCGACAAAGGGTGATATAATCGATGAGCACGATACCGTTCTTCACCACAATACCAATCAACATGATACCACCCAACAAACTCATGACACTCAACGTGCTGCCTGTGAAGAACAGCGCCATCAATACCCCACTAAATGCAAACGGCAGCGAGAACATAATAATGAAGGGGTAAGTCAACGATTCGAACTGTGCCGCCATCACGATAAATACAAGGATGACAATCAAGATACCAAGTGTTCCCAAATCACGGAATGAATCCTGCTGGTCTTCGTACGAACCGGAAATCTGAATGGTTACTTCACTCGGATAATCCATCTTGTCGATGACCTTATTGCCCGCCGCAACTACATCACCCAACGGAGCACCGGAGATTACAGCGGAAACGGTTACGATACGCTCGCGGTCTTTGCGCTCGATAGTGGGCGGTGCAAAGCGTTCGACAACTTTTCCGACATCTTTCACACGTACAGACTGTCCTTGAGCGTTATATATCAAGATATTCTCCAAGCTTTCCAGACTTGTACGATACTCGGGAGCATAGCGTACCTTAATATCATACTCATCTCCATCTTCACGATACTTGGATGCAACGGCACCGTTGATGCGATTGCGCAGATAATTGCCGGCCGTTGACAAATTCAATCCGTGCATAGCCAATTTCTCGCGGTCGAAGTCTACCTGGTATTCCGGCTGATAATCACTACGACTGATATTGACCTCGGTTACCCCGTTTATTTTCAGCAATTCGCGCTTCAGATGGGATGCCACACTGTCGGTCACTGCCATATCATATCCGTAAACCTCAAAATCGGCACTTGCCTGAGCTGACATACCTGTATTGCTACCACCAAGGATTACCTGCGCTTTGCTGAATTCAGGATAGGCTTTCAGATCTTCGCGCATCTCATTACAAACTTGTTCCAAACTGATAGTACGATCGCCCGGGTCCACCAGACTGATGTTGAATGAAATGATATGGGAACCGTTATCTTGCATGGAAGCCCATGTATTATCCGAATCTGCCTGACCTACGGTATAGTTGCAGACTTTCATGATGTCCTTATACTTAGTGAGCCATTGGTTGGTCAACTTCTCCGAAAGCTCCTGCGCAATCTCCTTACGTGTACCTATCGGCAGTTCAAGCTGCACGGCAATACGGGCATTATCCTGCGCCGGGAAGAACTCCGTTCCGATGCCTTTCGCACACAGCAAACTGATAACGAAGAATGCAATACATCCCATGATGACAATCGGACGATGACGCACCGCCCAATTCAACATCTTTGCATACCAGGTATCAAGTCCGTCGAGCGCTTTCTCGATCGGGGTAAAGAACAGTTTGAACATTTTTGACGGTTTTCTCTGCAAACGAAGCAATTGGGAACAGAGCATCGGTGTCAATGACAGTGCGGAAACCGTAGAAATAAACATGATGGCACACATCATCCAACCCAACTGTTTGAAGAGCACACCGGACATACCGCTCACCATCGTCAACGGGAAGAATACGGCAATCATGGTCAGCGTAGAAGCGATTACGGAAATAGCCACTTCATTCGTTCCATGCACAGCCGCCTGCTTAGGATCAGAACCACGTTCGATATGCGTCGTAACGTTTTCGAGTACCACAATCGCATCATCCACCACCATACCGATAGCAATAGAAAGAGATGAAAGCGAAATGATATTAATAGTATTTCCACTGACTGCCAAGTAAATGAACGACGCTATCAATGAAAGCGGGATTGTAATACAGATAATCAACGTTGCACGCCAACGCCCCAAAAAGAGGAACACGACTATCACAACAAATAGCAAGGCGTACATCACGGTTTCTGTCAAACTGTCAATCGTATTCAAAATGTTATCGGACGTATCGACAATAACACCGATTTTCACATCACTCGGCAAGTTCTTCTGAAGTTTCGGCAAAGCCTCGGCCACCTTTCTGGAGATCTCTACCGAATTGGCACCCGACTGTTTCTGCACAATGATCATAGCACCTTGCACACCATTATTATAGGTTTCTTGTGCACGTTCTTCTACAGTATCGACAATCCGGGCCACATCACGTAAAAAGACGTTCGCTCCATTGTGGGTACCTACCACAATATCCTCCAATTGGCGAGTGTCATCAAACTCTCCTTCCACACGCAATGCATAGGTTTCACTACCAATATCGAAGTTACCGCCGGGAATATTCTTGTTCTCGGCACCGATGATGGAGCTGATTGTTTCGATAGTCAGATGATATGCCTCCAGTTTATTGGGGTCACAATATACCTGAATCTCACGCTGTGGCGCACCGCTGATAGACACCGTTCCGACTCCCGGAATACGCGCCAGCGGGTTAACGACACGATCATCCAATATTTTATAAAGAGCAGACTGGCTTTCATTCGCCTGTACGGAAAGCAGCACAATGGGAATCATGTCCGTACTGAACTTGAAGATGATGGGATTCTCGGCATCATCGGGAAGCTGTGAGCTTACCATATCAAGTTTATCACGTACATCATTCGTAAGGACGTCAATATCATTGCCAAACTCGAATTCCAACGTGATCAACGACA
Organism: uncultured Bacteroides sp.; assembly: GCA_934716785.1. Classification (GTDB taxonomy): domain Bacteria; phylum Bacteroidota; class Bacteroidia; order Bacteroidales; family Bacteroidaceae; genus Bacteroides. The sequence goes on from CAKUYM010000055.1 coordinate 16,230, forward strand.
TATTCTCGGAAGAACGGGAGGTGATATGTTTCAGGTCACTCACCGCATTCAAGGTGTTCTCAAGCGGACGAGTCACATTATTTTCTATATCCGAAGCACTTGCACCGGGATAAGCGGTCATTACCATAATCGTGTTTGTATCAATATCCGGATACAAGTCGATAGGCAATTTGGACAAAGAGAAAAGACCAAAAATCACCACTGCAAGGAAGCAGAGCGAGGTCATAATCGGTTTCTTAACCGCACCTTCGTATAAACTCATTTCTTTAGGGATTTATTTGTTAGCGATTCTCTACTTCTACTTCCGCACCGTTCACCAAACGCGACTGACCGGCAACCACAACCTGAGAATTATCAGGCACACCGGACTTCAACTCATACTCTGCCCCCATACGTCTGCCCAGTTCTACTTTGTTATAAGAAACTTTGCCATCTTTATAAACGAACACATAACGGTCACCGGAACCGGCTTGCTTCACGATAGCCAAATCAGGAACAACCACGTTGTCGGCTGTACCAAAGTTCAGTGTTGCACGGGCAAACATTCCCGGACGCACGCGCTGATCTCTGTTGTCTAATTTAATTTCTACCTGGAATGTACGGGTAGCAGCATCTATCGTAGGATAAATCAAACTAATGGTTCCTGTAAATGCTTCATCACCATATACATCCAACTTCACGTCTACAGGCGCACCTTTCTTCACCTTCGTGAAGTAGATCTCGGACACATTAATAAGAAGTTTCACCGGAGTGATTTGTTCTACAACCAAAACCGGATCTCCCCCACTATACATATCACCGTTATCGTAATTGCGTGCAGTAACCACACCGTTAATTGGACTCAGTAGAGAAGTGTTCTCCAACAAATTTTTATAAGCAGTCTCCTTCACATCAAGCTGCATCTTCGAAGCATCCCATTCCGATTTAGAAGCGCCACCTACTTTATAAAGCTCGTCAATACGGTTAAATTCGATTCTTTGATTATCTAACTGCAACTTTGCCTGATTCAGGTTGGCGGCATCCATCTGCACTAATTTCTGTCCTTTGGATACACGGTCACCCACCTCCACGAAGATTTTGTCAATACGTACGGGAGATGAAGGAGCGATATTATTTTTCACTTCTGCTTCTACCGTTGCCGTATACTCTTGAATCTGCTCTACGGGGCGAGCTTTTACATCAGCCAGTTTCACGATAGGTTTCGTGTCCACCTGTTCCACAGTAGCTTTATCTTTTCCACCTGTACATGAGCCCATAAACACAGCTAACAGCAGGGCTACTAATTGGATACTCTTTCTCATATTTCTTAATTATAATTTTTCAATAGTTCGTTAAACATTTCCTTAACACTTATGCAGCAATTGCCGCAAATTTAATAGTCTCTTCCCATAGCTTTC
>CAKUYM010000056.1 GCA_934716785.1 uncultured Bacteroides sp.
TATGAACAGAAAGACCCGCTGTTGATCTACAAGCTGGAATCCGTGACGCTGTTTGACGCGATGGTGAACAAGATCAATAACCAGACGGTGTCTATCTTGATGCGCGGACAGATTCCGGTACAGGCTGCTCCCGATGAAGAGGAACAACGCCGCGTAGAGGTGCGCCAGGCTGCTCCCGAACAGCGCCAGGACATGAGCAAGTATCGCGAGAACAAGCAGGACTTGAGTGATCCGCACCAGCAGGCAGCCGCCAGCCGAGACACCCGCGAGCCGCAAAGACGCGAGCCGATCCGCGCGGAGAAGACGGTGGGACGTAACGATCCTTGCCCCTGCGGAAGCGGTAAGAAGTATAAGAACTGCCACGGTAGAAACGCTTAACCACAAAGGTATTGTGGCAGATATTCTTCAATGGCATTATCTATATGTATAAAGAAAGTCTCAAACGGTTAAAAACTGTTTGAGACTTTCTTTTATTCTTTCAAAGCTTTTCTTTTATCCTTCAAAGTTGTACTTTTGTTCTAATTACTAAATCATGTACAGAACTATGGCTAAATTTTATTCATCGGCTTTTGTTTCTTTGTTTCTGTTGGCTGTATTGGGCGGTTGTCAGAGTTTGGAGCAGATATCCATTGATTATCTGCAACCTGCCGACCTTAGTTTCCCACCGCAACTGCGGAAGGTGGCTGTCGTGAATAACGCCGGCAATGCACCGGACAACAAACTGACGCCGCAAACTGAAAAGACAAGGGAGAACTCACCGGTTATCATAAGCCAAGCTACGGCTTATGCGAACGGGGACACTAAAATAGCGGCAGAGGCATTGGCTGAGGAGATAGCCAACCAGAACTATTTCGACGAGGTGGTGATATGCGATTCCGCCTTGCGCGCCAATGACAAGTTGGCACGTGAGAATACGTTGAGCCAAGAAGAGGTTCGCCAGTTGGCATCGGACTTGGGGGCGGATATAATCATCGCCGTAGAGAACCTGCAACTTAAGGCCACAAAGACCGTGAGGTATCTGAATGAGTTCAATTGCTTTCAGGGAGCGGTGGATGTAAAGGCTTATCCCACCGTCAGGGTATACTTGCCCGAACGGAGCAGACCGATGAATACGCTCCATCCTGTGGACAGTATCTTTTGGGAAGAGTTCGGAATGTCGGCCACAGAGGCTGCCGCACGCATGATTCCCGACAAGAATATGCTGGAGGAGGCTGCCGGATTTGCCGGAACAATTCCGGTGAAGTATATCGTCCCGATGTGGAAGAGAGGCGCGCGATATCTTTATACCGGCGGCTCGGTGGCGATGCGGGATGCTGCCGTTTATGCGCGCGAGAACTCATGGGACGATGCGTATGTACTATGGCGGCAGGCTTTTGAAGGTACGAAGAGCGAAAAGAAGAAGATGAAGGCCGCACACAATATCGCTGTCAGCTACGAGATGCGAGACAGTCTGCCGCAAGCACAGGAATGGGCGGAGAAGGCACAGCAGTTGGCAAAGAAGGTGGAGATAAAGAACACACCCGACAACGCGCATGTCTCCATTGATGATGTGCCGAATTATTACCTCATTAGTCTCTATCTGGCCGAATTGAAGGAGAGAAACAGCCATTTGCTCAAGCTAAAGATACAAATGAGCCGATTTGATGATGATTTTTAAGGAAATCATGTAGCGAATATTATTTTTTTTATACCTTTGAGCTAATTAATAGAAGGAACTATGAAATTGAGCGAACAATCACTATCAATTATCGAAGCGGCTATCCGGCAGGCAGTCGCTAAGTATACGTGCAACGGCGAACAAACCGATGTTACTGATATTCATCTTCAACCGGACCAGAGTTCGGGACAGCTCACTATCTACAACGATGATGATGAAGAGTTGGCAAATGTCATGATAGAAGAATGGGCTACGTATGATGGTGATGACTTTCAGGAAAACGTAGAACCTTCTCTGCGCAATATACTCTGCAAGATGAAGGAGGCGGGAGACTTTGACAAGGTGGCGATTCTGAAACCTTACTCATTCGTATTGGTGGATGAAGAGAAAGAAACGGTGGCGGAGTTACTGCTGATGGATGATGACACAATACTTGTCAATGACGAACTGCTGAAAGGTTTGGACAAAGAGCTGGATGATTTTCTGAAAGATTTGTTGGAAAAGTAAATTGTCTGTATTATGGTATCAATATCGTTGATATCCATATAAAAGATATCCATATAAAAGATTTACCCCTGTCGCACATAGCTGTGACAGGGGTCTTTTACTTCTCTGCTTTCTCTTACTTTCCTGCTTTCTCAGCCCAAGCTTTCTCCATTCCATAGAAGTTTATCGCTGCGCCAACCGGTTTGCCATCCAGTTCCCGCTGTTTCTGCTCGAAGAAGACTTTCCAACGCGGGTAATATAATTCTTTCAAAAGACCGCTCCATTCACGATGTGAATAATCATGCAGTCCGCCTTGATTGGCGGCAATGCTGTCTCCCCATACTGTAATCAATGCGGATGCATTCCATTCGTAGAGTTTCTTTTCGGCATCAGTAGTGCCCAACGAGCGAGCGGCAGTCAGCCATGAAGAGACGGAGAACTCCTTGCGGGTAGACAACAGGCTGTCTTGCGACAGGATAAGGTCAAGGAATTGCTGCGTCTGCTTCCGGAAATTCTCTTTGTCTTTGCGGTCATAGCTTTGGGAGATGTCTTCGAGCAGTGCATTGCCTTTATCGGCATTGCTCTGCCGCACGATATCCACCAAGTCGTATTCAAAGTTATTGCTACCTTCATACTGTCCTGCCGCAGAGAGCATCAAGCCGGCAGCTTTCGAGGTGGAATCAGGCGAGTAAAACAGTTTGGAGTATCCCCAAGTGGATGTCCTGTCCAAATGAAAGCCCGGACGGGCACAAAGAAGGGATTCGATCGTTCCCTCACCCTGATAATTCTTGGGAGCATTATAAACCGTATGTTCCAATGCTCTCCATGCTTCCATCACTTCCGGCGACAGCTTGCCGCCATAACGGGCTTTCAGATATCCTTGCAGCCATGCGTCCGGTGAGAAACGTTCGGCACGCCAAGGCAGTTCATACAATAATTCAAACATCACCGGGTTGTTCTCTATCCCTTCGGGGGTAGCGCCCACACCGTGCAATGTCTTCCCGTTCGCATGCGCGCACGCATCGTAATAGCCGTCCACCAACTGATTCATCCGCCCGTGCATACCGACATTGCCGCCAAAGTTCAGCAGCATACAATACAGCCAGTCGTGCTTGCCGAAGCCTTTCTCACGATACCACATCGAATCCGGGTCTCCCCATTGCGGACGTTTCTCGCTATACAGATCCAACACCAACAAATCTCCGGCATTCAGCGCATCAATCATAGCCGGGCGCGGATTTGCCTGCCATGCCTGAATGACCCAGACCGCTTCCGGATTGGCTTTCTTCATGGCTTTCATGATCGAAGTTCCCGCCTTCGCCAAGTCCACCCCTTCCGTGTTGCCGCCCTCGTGAAACGGATCCATGCTATAGTATGTAGCTTTTCCATACAGTTTCTCCAGCTCTTCATAGTACATGGCCGCAAAAGATTCGAAATGCTCGTCTTCCGAAGAGAGGAAAGCCGGACGAGGGAAGCCGCACCACTTGCCGGGATCGGCAATCCGGTAGCCCAACTTCTCACCGATATTACGGGGAACCATTCCGGCATATCCCGGAAATACGGGCTCGATGCCCAACTCGCGCATACGCGACACGATCTTCTTTTGAAGTGCTTCCTGTTGCCGATACCAACTGTCGGGGTTGGGACCACCCCACCCTTCCAGATTATTCATCTGCCACCATGCCATAAAAGCCGGACCGGAGATAAATTCATTGATCTCTTCCGTGGTGTATCCCACACGCTTCAGCAGGTTGTACCAGACGACCTCCATGCCGGTAATGCTCAACGGCATATTGATGCCGTGCAATGCCATCCAGTCAATCTCCTTCTCCCAGCGTTCCCAATCCCAGAAAGCCATTGAGTAGGAATAGGTGCAGTAGTTCAGGTAATAACGGTGCTGCATTGTGGTTTCCCGACGGATTTTCTCCGCGGGGAGAGGCAACGCATCGGGCAACTTTTGCGACGGATTATTCCAAGAAAGATGGATGCCGGCTACATATTTCAGATACCAGTTCAATCCCGTAGCCAATGACAGGTCGGAATTGCCGGTGATCAGTACTTTCCCCTCTTGGGGAGCTATCTCAAAGTAATCTTCAGATGAATTATTCTGTTGTTCAGATGAATCACTCTGTTGTTTCGGCATCATCTGAAAAAGAATCCGGCCTTTCGAAGTTCCTTCCGTGACACGCTCGGCCAATGAGTCGACAGGCAGTTGTCCGGACCGACAGCCGCCAAGCAGAGCCACTCCGAGTAATAAGGTTATCAAAGTACGTATGTTCATAATTGTGTTTTTAGATTTGCCAAAGATAGCGAATAGAATTCATATTTTTCATCTTCTATACATTTAAATCAGTGAAACAAAAAGAATTGCGGACGACCATACACATTTATCTCTTTGACTTTTCCTGACAAGAAAGAACCTTTACGGACTTTGAAACGAAGGGCTGATATTTTATAGATTTCCTTTATGTCAACAATGATACAGTGTGGCTGTCCGGATTCCGTTGCCGGGTCTGTATGCCAAAATGACGAAACATCTCCGTCGAACAAGTTCTCCGCTACACCCAGGTTCTTATCTGTCTGCTCGCTACTTACATAAACAACTTCCCATCTGGTCTTATCAACCGGTTGCCCCTTGTCGTCCAATAAATCAATTTCCGAGATGCACGCCTGATTGTCTTCTGTATATGAAGAAAGTGTTTCAATGCAGAAATGGCGCAAAGTGCTCACAACCGGCAAATCAAACTGTTGCCAATCATTCGTCTCCGTCAAAGTGGTTTTCAGCAAAATATCTCCTTCGTCCAAAATCGGACTGCCCGCTTGATTGCGTTGCTGTTTTTCCGGTCTGTTTTTATCTACGCCCAAACTGTCAAGAATTGGTTTATCCAATCCTTGCAAGTACCTCTTTCCCGTATCTTCCATCTCGAAAACAACAATCTCATTCTCGCCTGTTTTCAGCCAAGGAGCAGGTATATAAAGTGTCTGTTGAGGACCGATATTCCAGAAACGCCCCAACGATTTACCGTTTACCCAAACTGCTCCTTTACCCCATTGACTCATATCGACAAAGCAGTCGCCTTTCTTTTCTATCATGAACGTCCCCCTATGAAATGCCGGAACGCCTTTGATTTCTTTTCCGAAAGAAAGAGAAGATACTTCTTCCTTATAAAGAGGAAGCGGAGTAATGGACCAGCCTGTCAATTTCTCATTTCCCCAAAGCACTCGACTTGTAATCCCTTTACGATTAAAAAGGATGTCGGGACCATAGTTGACACGTCCGGTATTTTCAACCAAGATTTCGAGTGTAGCGGGAACTTTATGAATGTCCAGTATCGTGCTATTCTGATTATAACGGCGGTCAAGGCTGGCCACTTGTTTACCGTCTACCAAGATAACAGCATAATCACGCAAATCCTGAATAATCAGTTTCTGCTTTCCCGGTGTATTGATTGTGGTCTGATAGTGGATATATCCGAAATCAGCTCCTACATCTTCCATAGATAAAATTTCTTCCGATTGTATCGTCTGATGAAAAGCAGTAGCTAACGGAGCACTTTCTTTCAGTTCGACCGTAGCAAAGGTAGTAGTCGGATTATCAGCAGGCACTTCCGGCAGTTGTGTTCCTTCCGGCAGGTATTTCCGGATTATCTCCCGAAAAGCATGGTATTTCGGATAGCAGTTACCCCATTCTCCAAGCGGAGCGTCATAATCGTAACTGGTAGGTTGGGGACGGAATCCACCGCTGGTATTAGCACCGTTCATGTACCAGAAATTTGTTCCCCCGTGGAACATATACATGCTGACAGATACACCATGCCCCAACATCCAATCCAATTGTTCGGCAGGACGCTCACAGGCTACGGATGAATGGCGTTTTCCCCATTCATCAAACCAGGCCGGATAAAATTCCGCCACAAAGTACGGCCCGCCCGGATGATATTTGTCTACAATCTTAAATATATCTTCGCCGAACACACCGTTCAAAGTAGGTAATGCACCGTCAATATGTCCGGCTTCCACTTGTCCGCCGCCATCACAGGTAAATAGCGGAACGTTGAATCCAGCTTCCTGAAGCATATCACGGATAGCAGTGAGGTATTCTTTATCTGCTGCATACGAACCGTATTCGTTTTCTACCTGCACCATGATAATATTACCGCCATTATTGATAGTCAAGGGTGCCAGTTGCTTGCCTAACTCCTTGATATATCGTTCACAATAGGACAAAAAACGCGGGTCTTCGCTGCGATATACCAAATTCTTTTCTTTCAGGAGCCACGAAGGATACCCTCCGAAATCCCATTCCGCACATACGTATGGACCAGGACGAAGAATGACATACAATCCTTCTTCCTGAGCTGTACGTACAAATTCGGCAATATCCGCCTGCCCGCTGAAATCAAATACTCCGGGCTGCCGTTCGTGGAAGTTCCAAAATACGTATGCTGATACAGTATTCAATCCCATTGCACGCGCCCTGTGCAGACGGTCACGCCAATACTCGTGTGGAATACGGGGATAGTGCATTTCTCCGCAAATCAATTGCACATCTTTCCCGTTGATATTAAAAGCACCATTTTCTATTTTAACCTGTTCCGTGGGGGCGGAACAGGCAGAAATAAAAAATGATACAATTAAGTTAAGTATAATAAATACTTTATTTCGATTTTTATTCATCTTTATTCAAACTATATCATAAGTATCAAATACTCCAGTCGGCCTCACTAAAGTTTATCCGTCCGGCCGAAGTATTCGTCAATCCTTATCAGAATGTAACTTCATCGAAAATATTCACAGCATATTTTCCTGCATCATCATACCAATGAGTCAGTTTCTCCGTCAGAGCGAACTTTATGGCATAAACCGGATTATATTTCAAATCGTCAACTTTCTCCGGCATCCAGATTCCTACCTTATATGTCCCGCTCAATCCGGCAGCCACACTTCCTTTTATGGAATACTTCGCCGCCTGATTCGGTTCTTCGTTTGTAGAAGGAATCCAGTTTTTCGGCTCTACATCCAGTTTTATCTCTTTTACTACCTGCCCGTCACCGGAAATAAGCACTAAATAAACCTCTTTCGGGTTAATCACCGTAGCAAATCCTGTATTGGTTATCATCAGGTCATATTCCAGATTCCCATCTTTTGCCTCAACTTTCGATTCACTTTGGAGATTCAAACGATAACCCAAATGGTCGCGTACAAATTCATAGAATGAACGGACTACGTCATTCCCTTCGGCATCCTTAAAGTAGCTCTCATCATAGAGAATGTGATTATCATTCAATAAAGAGGGATATACTTTCACTTGCTTCCAACTCATGATATTCAAAGCAAAATTCTGTGTCACATCAAAAGCCGAATAACGGTGTTCACGGAAAATACGCAATGACTTCATTGGAGTAATCAGTGCAGACAATCCCCATTCAGTATCTTCATCATAAGGGATCTCGCCACTCATATAGAAGTTATTTGCTTTTACTTCTTCTGTTATCTGTTTATAGTCATCCGTATTAGGAACAAAATCATTGCCCGGTGCATGAGAATGTTCACCGGCTGTAAAATAATCATTCGCATAACCGATACGTCCGCGGTATTCTTCTTGCTCCAATGTCAGTGCTTTCTTATGGCTCGGATAACGCATTTCTACACAATATGGAACAGGCAACGCCCTTAACAACGCACTGACGATTGCATTCTTTGCATTCTGATCATTCACCAACGGAGACGTATGCCACTCTCCCCAAGCACCGATGAAACCAACTTGTACCGTAGCGATCTGACCGATATATTCATTCAACAAAGGAGTCAGTTGTTCAATATGTCTGAGAATCCATTGTTTGGATTCACCACCAGACGTATTCAGTCCTGCATGATTGTACGCAAAACGAAGGATTGCCTTATATCCCTGTGCTTTCATCAACTCAAACACCTTGCGGATATTATTCAAAGCCTCATCATCGAGGTCTTTACTCACCCATTTTGTCAAATAGATATATTGCTGAATAAGAGTCAGATTATCATCTTTCGCATCAAACTGCTCTATTTTCTTCGTATACAGATTCTCGCCATAGACTTCATAATCATTATACGGGCTCTTCATCTCGTCGGCAAGTAAATTACATTCAAGATGAAAGCCTCTATCAGGATTTCTCAGCGATTCAATATGTACAATTTTACCTATGACTTCCGGTGTTTCCGGTTCATTAGAGTCTTCTTCTTCTCCGTACTGTCCTGCATACACATCTATTGTATCAGAACAAAAGCTACACATAAAACCTAATAACAATGTAGACAATATGGTCATAGTTTTCTTTATATTGATTAACATGATTGATATACTTTAAATTTTTATCTGGTTAATTTTCATCGAAAATAAAACGTGCAGGAGCACCAGTTGTCCAAGGAGCCCACAATGTTGCCCCTCCATCATGAAGCATACATCCATGCTCTGTATTATCGGCTACCAACAGATAGCAATACTGTCCAGTGTGGTTGTTGATATTCGGTTCTACCCATTGACCGGAAGCACACAGATTAAATTTCCAGTCATTCAAATGAGCCTTTCCCTTCACAGACTCATAATATTCTGGGTCCTTTAATACATTCCACTGCCCATCGGCAGTTCCTGCTTCAATAAATAGATCTTTATATTCTTGCATAGTTGGTAAGTGCCATCCCTTAGGAGCTATCTTGTTGCGAATGTCATAATGATAATGGACTCCGTATGCTTTCACCCGTCCTTCTCCGAAAGATGTCGGTGTATTCTTATAGTTATTAGATTCAATCTCCGTTCCGTCAGGGTACTTGGTGGTTCGCAAGTTATCAGCCAACCAAATCTGAGAGGTTCCGTCACTATAAAAAATACGGGCAACACGATAAGTGATCTTCTCATCACCGCGAACATCAACGAAACGCATCATCTCCGTCATATTCAACACACCGGAAGAGCGTGATACCAATCGCCCCTCGCCAGTCTTTACATTCCAGTATACAAAGTTGGATGTCCAACGTTTGATAGAAAGTTGGTCGAGTAATGTCTGAAGTTCTTCGTGTGTCAGAGAAGACTTGCCTTTTACAATACCTACACTTTGTTCGGCCACAGTCTGTTTCATTTCAGGATCAAGTGACAGACAGAGCGAGTACGAAGTTGATTCTGCCATTCCTTCCGTATCCCATTCAAACTGTACAACAGTTTCCGGTTTATCTTCTGCCAAAGCAATTTCTGTCATATCTTCAGGCAGCAACAATTTGGTAGACATACGTTTTACATGAATCGTACGTACATCCGATGCGGCAGCCGAAGTATTTCCTGTCTCTTTGACAGTCCAATATAATAGCGCTTCCTGACCGGCTTTTATTCCTAACTGGGAGAAATATTGATCGGCAGCCAATACAGACAGAGTAAAAGAAGTCGATTTACCAGCATCGACCTTCACCGGCTTTTTAAAGTCTCTTGTAGCACAAAGAATCAATTTTGCACCTTTTTCCAAAGGCTTATCCCAAGAAAAGTTATATTCATCGGTTGATAAATCATTCAAATCAATAGTCGTTCCATCCTGAGGCGCACTCAGATAAATATCCGACATGGGAACAATCACATTATACTTGTCCTCTTTGCATCCGGCAAGTAACAAAATACCTAATAGACTATATAATAAATGTTTCATAATACTATCCACTTTTTAATAACCGGGGTTTTGAACTATAAGACCTTGTCCTTCAGTAATCAAATGAGTAGGCAACGGGAATTTCTCATATTTATATTGCCCGTCCACTTTCGTTTCAATTTTACCAGTCGGCTGACCGGCAAATCTTGCTTTAGCAAGTGCCGCTTCTATGAATTTGCCATGACGGATCAAATCCTGCCTACGTACACCTTCAAAATAGAACTCATGCCCACGCTCTTCCAACAACTTGTCCAAGAAATCTTCTACGGAAGCGAAATCACTCAATTGATAGGCTTTCAGTCCACCATGTGTTACACGTACCTGATTCAATAAACCAACAGCTTCCTGAGTAATACTATTTCCATTGCGAACTATTGCTTCTGAAAGTAAGGTCAATACGTCAGCATAACGGTAGATTGGCATATCTATTTCACACAGTTCTCCTACCACTCCTTCTATTTTATACTTCACCGGGATTGCACCATAAAAGAGTACACCTGTTGTCCCCCCGTCACGATCGGTAGCCCGGCTGTGATATACACCTTCCGTACCGGTATATTCACCGATAATTCTTTCCCGTCTTTTATCTTTAGGATCAAAAGACTCGTAAGCAGGCCAGGATATTTTGAATCCTCCCCATGCAGTCACCGCCATCCCAGCAGGAATAGGATAATCAGACGTTAACACATGAGCGAACCATTTCTGTTCCATTACACCGGCTTCGGCCACACAAGAAAATATCACTTCCGAATTCTTCTCTCCCGATAAAGAGAACAAAGAATGATAATCGTTTACCAGTTTATAACCGTATTCCGATTTGGTCAGTTCACGTCCTATTTTCTCCGCTTCATCCCACTGTTTGGTCATCATATAGAATTTCAACAATAATGTGTTGGCTAATCCTTTCGTGAAACGTCCATAATCCGTATCTTCATATTTATAAGGTAATATGTCAGCCGCTTCCTTCAGGTTAGTGACAATATATTCACGCATCGCTTCTTCAGACAAGCGAGAAATGACAATCTCCGCTTCCGGTTTCTGCAAAGTTTCCAAATCAGCAATAGGTATCGGCCCATACATATCATACATAAGGAAAGCCAAAAAACCACGCCCGCATTTTAATTCGGCCATATAACGTGCTTTTAGAGTTTCATCCATATCCACATTCTTAATACGTTCCATCGTCAGAGTCATGGAAGCCAGATATTGCGAGTAATCATACACACGACGCCAGTCTCCGTCAATATGCCAGTCATTAGCTTCATACGAATTATACACGGTAGTCCATCCCCATGTATTCTCCACATAGTCAGTCACCATTTCCGAAGTCGTCACATAACCTGCCGCCACTTCAAAAATCCCCCACGGGGAAAACACGTAATAAGCACTCGAATTGACCAAAGCATTCACATCTTCAGCATTCTGCGGGAACATTCCCGGATTTATTTTATTATAGACTTCCTGTTCCAATGTGCAAGACGATATAAGGAACAAAAGAGTTGCTATTACAGTATAAATTGTCTTTTTCATATTCATAACTTATTAAAAAGATATTGATACACCAAAATTATAAGAGGTCACATTCGGATACGCATAGGTTCCATTATCCGTTTCAGGATCCAGACCTGTCCAGTTGGTAATTACAAACGGATTGTTCACATCGACATATACTCGAAGATTATTCACGATCTTTTGACTAATCGGTACTTTATATCCCAATGTTATACTTCCGCAACGAACATAATAGATAGATTTTACGTAATAATCTCCCCAACCGTTTCCTCCTCTCACATATGTAGGATCAGTAGCGGTCAAATTATTACTATTGAATGCTTTCAATGCATAAGTGGAAACATTGATGCCATTATCCATGCGTGTCCAACCTTCATAGTAGCTGGCTCCCCGCTTTCTACCCGCTTCTCCATAAAAATAAATATTCAGATCAAAATTCTTATAACGGAATGAATTGTTCAAACCATAGATTATTTTCGGATCACCATTCCCCATATAGACCTTATCTTCATCTCCTAACACACCATTCCCATCTCGGTCTTTCAACTTCATCATTCCCGGAACCAAATCTTTCTGAGCATCCGGTGCCTTTTCTCCCGGTTGCAGAATACCGATTGCTTCATATTCCCACCATGCCCGTATCGGATCATTTTCTTTTTCATAGGCTCTTGGCTTCCAATTTGGATCACGTTTCAGCCAACGGTCATTATAATGCGACAAAGTCAATGTGGTATCCCATTCAAAGTCTTTTGTAACAATATTTACTGTATTCAATGTGATTTCCACACCCTGGCTTTGTGTCGCTCCTATATTCCCTGCAATTTTGTTTATCTCATTGTAAAATGGCAATGGTTTGTTTGTCACTAATAAGTCTGTGATCTTTCGCCTAAAATATTCGGCAGATAACTTAAACCGATTATTAAACATTCCGAAGTCTACTCCAAGATTAAACTCTGTAGTTGTTTCCCAAGTAATGCTCTTGTTTCCCAAATCCGAAGCATATACTCCTGTTGACTCCGCACCTCCGATAATTGCATTTCTTCCGACCTCATAGTAATCATAAATACGATAACCGACATTAGAATTACCGGTCTGTCCATAGGAAGCTCTCAATTTCAACATGGATAACCATTTAGAAGCCCCTTTCATGAAATTTTCTTCACTGATCATCCAACCTGCCGATACAGATGGAAAATATCCCCAACGATTTTCCGGTGCGAAATTAGATGCAGCATCAGCACGTACTGTGGCTTCCAACAAATATTTACCTTTGTAAGAGTAATTAGCACGGGCAAACAAAGAAGCAATACTATTTATAGAGGCCCATGAACTGACAGAAGGCTTTTTATAATTACCCGACCCCAAACTATTATATCCGAATCCGTCTACCAGAAAATCTGAATTTCCGGCACTGAATCCGTCATTCTTGAACTTTTGGAATGAATAACCACCTATAACTTTCAGATTATGATCACCCAAACTCTTAGAATATTGGGCGGTCAATTCCATTAGATAAGTAGTGCTTGTCTCTTGTGAAATATCTGCCCTTCCATTTTTATTTGCCCCTTGCAAAGTTGTCTTAGGCAGATAACTGGAGCGCTTTTGGAAACTGCGGTCAGCTCCCAACTGTAACTTCAGTTCTAATTCTTTCAATGGTTTTACTGAAACGAAAGCCGACCCTATCAACCGGTCTTTAACCGTATTATCTTTTATTTCCAATAAAGAAACCGGATTAGCGACAAAAGGACGCTTTGGGTCAATATAATAATTTCCTTCTGAATCATAAATAGGAATAGTAGGATTGGCCTGAATAGCACCGGTCAACACACCAGAATACTCGTTGGCATTGTCTCCTAAAGGAACATTGTCATACTTATTCTGTGAATAAGTTGCGGTCAGCCCGAAAGACACATATTGACTAAGTTCCTGATCCAAATTTAAACGAGCTGAAAAACGGCTGACACCATTATTCTTAACAATGCCCTCTTGGTCCATATAGTTTACGGAAGCCAAATAACGAGTTTTCTCCGTACCACCATTCACGGAAAGGTTGTGTTGTTGCGTATAACCGCTACGCATCACAGCATCCAACCAATCAGTACCACTAGCCATTAATATCTCATCATTATTGAAAGTCGGTTTATATTGAGTAGGTGGAGTATCCTGTTTATCCACGTATCCTTCATAAATCCCCATTCCATTCAATTTCAGCCATTCCTCATACTGCTGTTTATTATACATATCCATATACATACGAGTATCAAGCATCTTATAGTTGGAACGGGCTACCTGTACAGACCCCATACCGGAGTAAGTCACTCTGGGTTTCTGGCTCTTACCTCGTTTCGTTGTAATCAGAACAACTCCATGACCGGCACGTGCTCCATAAATAGCCGTAGAAGCAGCATCCTTCAAAACCGAAATTGATTCAATATCATCCGGATTCAAAGACTCCAGCACATTATCAATATTACCAGATTCATAATAGCCATTTCCTGAACTTAAATTACTGGACGAAGATACCGGAAAACCATCAATGACAAATAAAGGTTCATTACCTGCACCGGTAGATGCTTCTCCACGAATACGAAACTTTGTCTCACCACCGGGTTGAGCCGAGATCTGATTTACGCGAAACCCTGCTGCTTTACCAGCTAATGCACGAGATACATTCGGTACGGTATTCATTTCTACATCTCCCATATCAACCATAGAAACCGCACCCGTCAAGGTCTTTTTACTTTGTGTTCCATAACCCACTACCACGACTTCGTCCAATTGCTTGGAATCTTCTTGCAAAATAATTTTTATGTCTTTCCCCTGGTGAGCAGCAATAATTTGTGTTTGATAGCCTATATAGGAGATTTCCAATTGTGCTTTTGAGGAAGATACAGAAAGTTTAAAACGCCCATCAATATCTGTAATTGTTCCGTTTCCATGCACTCCTTTTTCCAATATACTGGCTCCTATTATCAGCTCACCATGAGAGTCCACCACAGTACCTGATACAACTTTCTTTTCTTGCTGTGGTGATTGCTTTTCGACTGACAATACGATTTTCTTGCCCAACACTGAATATTTCACATCAGTACCGGCAAAGATTTCTTGCAACACAGTGAAAATGGAACTCTTATCAGCAGACACGGAAACACGACGATCCAAATCAACATGTTTGTTATTGAAGAAGAAGTCAAAATCCGACTGCGCTTCAATCTCTTTTAAAATGTCTTCAACCCTCTGATTGCGGGCATCAATACTAATCATAGCCTTCTGGGCATAACTATCGGCCGCATAGCTTAGTCCGATAGAACATACCAGGAATAAAACCAATAGTCTCATAGATAATGGGATTTTTTTTGAGGTTAGCCAAAGTGACTTTACCACCCATAAAAATTGGATGCTAAAATAATTTTGCATAAATTTGTGATGTTTTGAATTAATAAAAAGTTTATCTTGGCTTGTCGCCAAACAAGTCCAAAAGATTTACTGATTTCCATACGGGAAGATACGCCAATATCATCCCGTATGTTTTTCATTTAAGGGGGTCTGTCTTTCATATAATTACTTTTCGTTTTAAGGTAAATCAATTAATATATCTCTATCTTACTCTTTTCATCTTTTATATTCGGGGAATCAAGATACCGCCAACGAATCTGGGAGGAAAGTTGGAAATACTTTAAGATACGTTCCAGACGTTGGTTCGTGAATGTACCTGTGAACGAGTCTCCTTTCAAGCGGTCATTCTTAATTATAAATTCTACATTATATCGTTTCTCCAACATTCGTAAGCCTTCTTCCAAAGGGGTATTCCGGAATATAATCTTTCCTTCTTTCCATGCAGTTTCCGATTCACCGGAAGTGGCATAAAGCTGCACTTTACAATTTCTTGAATCATAAACAAGTTTTTGTCCCGGATCCATTAATACTTTTTTCAACACATTATCCTGTGTAAAGATGAATCCTATCTTTCCTTCCA
Source organism: uncultured Bacteroides sp. (assembly GCA_934716785.1). Lineage (GTDB taxonomy): Bacteria > Bacteroidota > Bacteroidia > Bacteroidales > Bacteroidaceae > Bacteroides. Next base: position 15,302 of record CAKUYM010000056.1, read on the forward strand.
CCAGTGTTGCCAGCACTTTATCATCTTTCTCATAGGCTTCTATATTAAAATGTGTGCCCAGCACTTCTATCTGCGACTGATGAGAAGTGGAAACAATAAATCTCTTTTCTGGATTCTTGGCAACTTCAAAATAGGCTTCTCCCTGCAAGGTTACGTTTCGTGTATCTCCGTTGAAATGTAAAGGATATATCAGGCGTGATTCCGAATTAAGAAAAACTACAGTTCCATCCGATAAAGTTAATGAGGTGGTCATTCCCGGATTAGTTTTTACCTCCAACATCTGCGTTAGTTCCTGCTCTCCTTCTCCCCAATACTGCACCAATTGAACAACGAAAAGTGGAATGAACAAAACAGCAGCCGCACGTTGTGCCCATTCCCACCATCTCGTTTTCTTTTTACCTGTCATCCTACCTTTTACCCTTGACAATGCTTTTTCCGTATCTACTTTCTTCATTACATGAATGGTATCCGTAGCCAGATAAAGTGAATGAATCTGTTTTGCTACCCGCCGATTCTCCTCCGATTCGTTCATCCAAGTTTCAACTAACAGATGTTCTTCTTCTGTCACTTGTCCCTCACAATAGCGGGGAAGTAATTCGTCTATTTTATTTTTATCACGTTCGTCCATATCCTCTTTTCCTTATCTTTTATTATAAGACAGGAGACTTCAGATAGATTCCTAAACTGAAATCCATTTTTTATCAGAAAATCTTTGTTTTCTTATAAAAAAGCTATATTTGCAGTGAAATTACAAAATCAATACATGAAAGAAACCTACCGTTCAGAAAACTATTTCTTATTATCAGCCGTCCGACACGGAGATCAAAAAGCTTTCGATGCGCTATTTCGAAAATATTATCCGATGCTTTGTGCATATGGTCATCGGTTTGTTGCTTTGGAAGACGCAGAAGAAATTGTAGAAGACTCTCTTTTATGGATTTGGGAAAACCGAGGAACTCTTGATATTGAATCTTCACTGAGTTCTTACCTTTTCAAAATGGTGTACCGCAGGGCTTTGAATAAACTCGCACATATTGACGCCACCCAACGGGCTGATACCCGTTTTTATGAAGAAATGCAGGAAATGCTACAAGATACGGACTACTATCAAATGGAAGAACTTACCAAACGAATAGAGGAGGCTATCGCAGCGCTACCCGAAAGCTATCGGGAGGCTTTTGTGATGCACCGTTTTCGGGATATGAGTTACAAAGAAATTGCCGAAATTTTAGGTGTGTCATCTAAAACTATAGATTATAGGATTCAGCAAGCATTAAAGCAATTACGTATAGAATTGAAAGATTATCTCCCATTACTGTTACCATTCTTATTGTATGATCAGTAAAGCTATTTCGCAAATAGTTTTAATCTCTGTTGAGACTAAAGGGGAAACGAAATGTTTTATACTGAAAAAGAAAGGCACCCCAACAACTATTGTTGAGATGCCCTCGTATTGCATAATTAAGAGTAAGTGTCAGAGATTATGCTTTCTTCAAAGCCGCAATGCTTTCCTTCAAAGACTTGATGATGCTTTCGGCATCCGCCTGTTTCTTACGTTCCATTTCGAGAACGGCTGCCGGAGCATTGTTTACAAACTTCTCATTGCTGAGTTTCTTCAATACGCCTTGCAAGAAACCTTCCTTATGTTTCAGTTCGGCTTCCATACGGGCGATTTCCGCTTCCACATCAATCTTATTGCCCAAAGGTACGGCAAATTCCGTAGTTCCCACCATGAAAGAGGCGGCACCTTCCGTCTTGTTTTCTACCACAGCAAGAGAAGAAAGGTTGCACATCTTAACGATAACCGGGTTCAACTTCTCTACCGGGTTAGTGCCTACCACCTGCAATTCAAGCGGCTCCTTCATCGCGATATTCTTCTGCAGACGGATGCTGCGGACGCTACTGATAATCTCCTTGGCAACTTCAAACTCTTGCAGGAATTTCTCGTTCACCTCACCCGGTTCGAACATCCGTGTCACCATCAGGCTTGCACCCGGCTGACGCTCACGCAGTTGCTGCCACAACTCTTCCGTGATGAACGGCATGAAAGGATGCAGCATTTCGAGCAGGCG
>CAKUYM010000057.1 GCA_934716785.1 uncultured Bacteroides sp.
GATTATTATTTTCTGGAAGCATTGAAGCGGAAAAAGGAATTGCGACATTGAAGCTAAGAGTAAATCAGTGCAGAAGTAGTGCTGTAATGGTGATTTTTTTGTACTAAAAGGGCGTTTTTTTGTACAATGATTAATAGAGAACTTGGGAGGATAATTTTTATACTTCTTATGTACGTTTTTGGTTTTTGTTTTTTTGGTTTTCTAACTATATTCGCAGTGTGAATAAACATCTTTGTTAGGTCGTTTTTTTTAGTCAATTTGATGAATTTTTAATCATTCTAGTAACTTAAATTTAAATGCAATGAAAGACTTTTTCACTCCAATGAAGATACCCCAAAAATGGGTATGTCTGCTAGCGATGTCTTTTGTGTTTGGACAACAGGCATTTTCTTCAGAGAACTATGTAACGGAAAGTATAGCTGTTTCGGCAGATATTATGCAGCAGAAAAGTAAGACGGTTGTTGGTACGGTAACTGATAATGGCGAGCCTATAATAGGTGCCAGTGTCGTGGTGAAGAATGCCGGTAAAGGTGTTATAACAGATATGGATGGGAATTTTAAACTGGATGTTCCTGTTGGTGCGACAATTGTCATATCTTATGTCGGATATGATAGTAAAGAAATTGTTTATAAGGGCGAGTCTACTTTAAAAGTTGAATTATCTGAAGATGTTTTGCAGTTGCAGGAAGTACAAGTTGTAGCGTATGGCGTAACGAAGAAAGTGACAGTGACGGGTGCTATTTCATCTGTGGGTACAGAAGAAATTCTTAAATCACCAGTCTCAAGTATATCCAATGCATTGACCGGCAAATTACCGGGGTTGTCTACTGTGCAGCGGACTGGGCAGCCGGGAGCTGATGATGCAACAATGTATGTTCGTGGTGTCGGTTCGTTGACAGAAGGATTATCGTCACCACTTGTTTTGGTAGATGGGGTAGAACGTTCGTTCAACCAACTTGATCCTAATGAAATTGAAGATATTTCTATTTTGAAGGATGCTTCGTCAACGGCTGTGTTTGGTGTTCGTGGTGCTAATGGTGTTATTTTGGTAACAACGAAAAGGGGACAAGAAGGAAAACCTAAAATAAATGTATCTACTTCTTATTCTTTACAAATGCCAACTCGTATGCCGGAATTTGCCAACAGTTATGAGTATGCAAGTACATATGTCAATGCCCAGCGTCAGGATGGAATAGAGAGTAACTTTGCTTTTACGGATGAAGCGATTGAAGCCTACCGGACACACAGCAATCCTTTAGCTTATCCAGATACGGATTGGGTGGATATGTTAATAAAGGACGTGGCTTTGCAAACGCAACATAATTTTTCTATTTCCGGAGGAACAAGAGGAGTCCGTTATTTTGCTTCCTTGGGTGTGTTGACGCAAGATGGTCTATTCAAGTCGTTTGAGAAAGAGTATGATGGTAATTTCAAATATAACCGTTACAATTATCGTATAAATCTGGATTTGGACCTGACGAAAACCACATTGATACGTATGAATTTAGGTGGGCGTGTTAATGATAAGCGTACGCCGAATTATGAAGGAAGTAGTGATATCGGATTATTGTTCCGTGATATTTATTGGGCTATTCCAATGTCGGGGGTAGGTGTTATGGATGGAAAATGGATATGGCCTGATACAAAAGAATTTAGTCTGCCGGGTACTGTAAGAGACGGACTTTATCCATATTATGGAAAAGGATATAACACTTCAGCAGGGAATATCCTGAATTTTGATTTTATGCTGGAGCAGAAATTGAATTTCATCACTAAAGGTTTGAAGGCACATGTAAAAGCATCTTATAATAGCGGTGTGACTTTGAAAAAGTTGCGTAAAACTTCTTATCCTCATTATGAGACGATAGTAAATGAAGATGGTACAGTGAATTTGCGTAAAGTGGGAGATCAGACCAATCTTCAATATTCGGAGAGTACAAGCCGGAGCAGAGACTGGTATATGGAGGTCGCCATGAATTATAAGCGTGATTTTGGTGATCATCATGTTTCAGCCTTGGCTATGTACAATCAAACAATGAAATATTATCCGGATAGTAATCCGGATGAATTTAAATCTATTCCCCGAAGCTATATTGGTTTAGTTGGGCGTGCTACTTATGACTGGAAAACACGTTATATGGTTGAAATGAACGTGGGGTATAATGGTTCTGAGAATTTTGCGCCAGGTAAGCGGTTTGGTCTTTTTCCCGCAGTATCAGCAGGTTGGGTTCTGACAGAGGAAAACTTTATGCAACCTTTAAAACCGTGGTTGAGTTATTTTAAACTTCGTGCTTCCTATGGTGTAGTGGGGAATGATCGTGTGAGTGGTAACTATCGTTTTCTTTATCTGCCGGATTCTTATAATCCGTCGACAGGTAGTTATTATTTTGGAAATTCCATATCTACAGCATGGCGAGGTGCAGTGGAAAGTAAGATTGGTAATCCCGACGTAACTTGGGAAACGGCTGCAAAGCAGAATTATGGGGTGGATGCTTATTTCATTAACAGCAAACTAAAAGTTAATTTTGATTATTTTATTGAGCGTCGTAAGGATATTCTCACAAATCGTAAGGTTCTGCCAACTTATTTAGCAGCAAATTTGCCTATTGCCAATATTGGCAAAGTTGATAATAAAGGATATGAACTGAGTGTAAACTGGAGGGATAGAATTCATTATTTTAGATATCATATAGGTTTCAATCTGGCTTATGCTAAAAATAAGATCGTCTTTCAAGATGAAGTTCCCTATCCTTACGATTATATGAGAAAGACCGGTAAGCCGGTTGGGCAACAGATGGGGTATAAATACGATGGATTCTTTTCGGAAGAAGATGTGGCAAAGTATGAGACCGAACGTGGTAAATCAATACCGGATCATGGAACAGGGTATATTCCTAAGCCGGGTGATGTGAAATATAAGGATTTAAATAATGACCATAAGATAGACCAGTACGATGTTGCCGCTATCGGTTATCCAGTTTACCCACTTCTTACAGGAGGAATAAATTTGGGATTTTCCTATAAAGGATTCGATTTCAGTATGACATGGTCCGGCGCAACAAAAGTTTCCCGCTTATTGGATGATATTTTCCGTGAACCGTTTGGAGCCACAGATTCTCGTTCGTTAATGAAATATATGATAGATGACATGTGGACGCCGGAAAAAGGAAATTCAGCTAAAGCTCCTGCCATCTCGTTTACGAATAAAGTAAATAATTACAGAGACTCGGATTTATGGTTACGTGATGCTTCCTACTTGCGTTTGAAAAATGTGGAGATTGGTTATAATTTTTCTAAAAAAATATTGAGCAAAATCAATATTGGAAGTCTGAGAGTTTTTGCAACAGGTTATAACTTGTTGACATTAGATAAATTGAAAATTGTAGATCCGGAATCTCGTCCCAACGGTAATGCAATGTATCCGGTAGTAATGGTGATAAATATGGGCTTGAAAGTAGGATTTTAATTTATAAAAATAAAGTTAGTCATGAAAAAGATAAGAAAATATATTTATCTGTTACTGATCTTCTCATATGTTTCTTTTACATCATGCGAGGATTTTGCTTTAGGGGAGAAATTTCTTCAAAAACCTCCTAGCGGGGATGTTACTATCGACACTATTTTTTCGACGGCAGAGTATGCCCGGAGAGTATTATGGTATGCTTATTCGAAATTGCCTTATGGCTTTTCTACCGGTTATAATAATTCGACTTCGATGCGTGTGGGTTCAATAGAATCGTTGACTGATCTGGCACAGTCATATGTTGGTTATGCAGGAGCGGATAAGTTGTATTATCCGGGACTTTATAATGCCGGAAGTGAAGACGAATCAGGTGGAGAGGCTCATGCAACTAAATACAATATGTACGCACGTGATCCTTGGAAAGGGATTCGCCATGCATGGGTCTTTATTAATAATGTGGACCGAGTACCGGATATGACGGCGGAAGAGAAGTTGCGTTTGAAGGCGGAGGCCAAAATTACCATTGCTGTGCAGTATTCTGAAATGTTGCGTCATTATGGAGCCTTACCTATTGTTGACCATGCTATTATGCCGGAAGAAATGGGGTTACCGGAGCGTGCCACTTTGCAACAGACTGTGGATTTCATAACCCGGTTGTTGGATGAGGCTATTGCATGCAAAGAATTACCTTGGGCTTTGCCGGAAGATGATCTGAGTAATGAGAGTGGACGTATGACAGGGGCGGCTGCCATGGGATTAAAGCTAAGAGTACTGTTGTTCGTAGCCAGTCCGTTGTTCAATTCTGACGAGCCTTATTTTCCGGGGGAAGCCTCTGATAAATTGATGACTTGGTTTGGCGGGTATAGTGAACAACGCTGGAAAGATGCGGCAAAAGCGGGGGAAGATTTTTTCAAATCTTGGAAACAAGGTGGTTTTTATGAATTGGTACAAAAAGAAACGGCAACTAAAAATACAATTCGTCAGGCATTTCAGGATGCATATTATACCAGGGGTACTACAGAGAGCCTAATTTCTGTACGCAGGCATTTTAGGACAAATGATATCAGGACGTTGCTGCAAAGTTTACGTTGGGGCGCATGGTGTCCGACAAAAGAATGTTTTGACTTGTTCCCGATGGCGAATGGTGATGATTTTGATTGGGATAATCCTGTTCATAAGAAAAATCCTTTTATAAATCGTGATCCTCGGTTGTGTGAAACAATCTTATTGGATGGTGACGATTTTCAAGGTAGAAAGGCTGCGGTATTCAAGGAAGATGCTAATGATAAAAAGAATTATCCCAAAGGTGCGGATTGGAATAAGAACAATTTGGATAGTAAGAGTTTGTCAACAGGGATTGCTGGACGTAAATTCGCTCTTGACCGGAAAGGGGAGTACAATAACCGTGTAATTCATTGGCCTTATTTACGTTTGGCTGAAGTATATCTTGCTTATGCAGAGGCATTGAATGAATGTGGGCGTACCAGTGAAGCATATCAGTATATCAATGCAGTTAGAGCACGCGTTGGTTTGCCAGGGCTGGTATTGAAAGGAAAACTAGATGAGAAAACAGAGTTTCGTGAAGCAGTACTTAGAGAACGCGTTTGTGAATTTGTATGGGAAGAAAACCGTTTCTTTGATTTGATACGTTGGAAACGTGAATCTGATTTTACAAAACATTTGCATGGAATTAATGTGTATCGTCATAAAACTACCAAAGAATATAAATTTGATTTTCCGCAGTTGCCGGAAAGAGTATGGCAAAAGCCGGGAGGATTTTCTGCAAAATGGTATTTGAGTGCATTTCCGGATAAGGAAGTGAATAAAGGATACGGGTTAGTGCAGAACCCGGGATGGTGATAATGAAAATCATTCAATGAATAAAGAAAATAAAAGAATACTATGAATAAAGCTATAAAATTAGTAATGACAGGTTTGCTGGTGTCGGTAAATATGCTGGCACAGGAAACGGACAGCATACAGCAGTATGGCCGAGGTATTTCGGTTGACTGGAAAGAATCTACTACTGCGGGAGGAATGGTGACAGCAGGGCAATTATCCCATAAAACGAGTGTTAATCCTTCTAACTCATTATTTGGTTCTATTCCAGGACTATATGTGTTACAGAATGCCGGCAGTTCCTGGGCAGATGGTGCTACTATGTATATACGTGGTTTGGGGACTACAAACAGTAAAAGCCCGCTGATATTGGTTGATGGCTTTGTACGTTCCATATCAGACCTGACAGTGCAAGAAATAGAATCTGTGGTTGTCTTGAAAGATGCCGTAGCTTTGGCACTGTATGGAATACGAGGAGCTAATGGGGTCGTTTATGTTACCACGAAACGTGGAAAGACTGGCAAGCCGGTAATTAATTTCAATTATGAGTTTAATATGGGGACTCCGGTCCGTTTACCGGAAATGGTGGATATACTTATGCCCAAGCTTTGAATGAAGGGTTGAAAAATGATCATCTTAGCCCCCGTTATACTCAACGTGAACTAGACGCGTTCAGAGATCGTACTTACCCAGACTTTTATCCGGACGTAGATTGGTGGGGAGAGGCTTTGCGGAATCATAGCCTTGGTCAGAATGCAAACTTTTCCATTCAGGGAGGGGGTGATAAGGTACAATATTATGCACAGTTGAATTATCTGAAAGATCAGGGAATTCTGAAGCCGACTAATGACAATGAAGATTATTCCACCCAGCTTAAATTCTCAAAGTTGAATATACGGACTAATCTTGATATACAGGCTACCAAAACCACGAAAGTGCAATTGAGTATGCTAGGTAATTTCTCAGAACACAATCGTCCAGGTGCACAGATAGATGATATCTTCACAGCCTTGTACCAGGTTCCTTCAGGAGTGTTTCCTGTTAAAACAAAGAATGAGGTATGGGGAGGTTCTACTATTTATTCTAATAATCCTATTGCTCTCATTTCAGGTAAGGGATATGCGCGTTCACAAAATCGTGCTTTGTATGCCGATATGAATATTCAACAGGATTTGAGTACTCTTACTCCCGGTCTATCTGCTTCAGTCCGAGTGGGGCTTGACAGCGATGCTAGTTACTGGGATTCCAATACTCGTAACTTTGCTTATGAGTCTTCAGTGAAAGGATGGGATGGAGAAGAAGACCAATATAAAAACTTGCGTAATGAATCTGCTTTGAGTTTTAGCAGCAGTACAGGAGAAATTGTCCGCCGCTTTAACTTTAATGCCCAATTAAATTATGATAGAAATTGGGGATTACATCGGCTGAATACAGTTTTACTTTATGCTATGGACCGGATGGATCGTGATGGACAGAATGCTTCCCGGGCATATATGGATATGGTTGGACAAGCGCATTATAGCTATAAAAACCGTTATTTACTTGATTTTGCTTTATCGGGTTCGGCATCCAGTGTTTTGGAACCGAATCATCGTTGGGGAATATTTCCGTCAATAGGTGCTGGTTGGATTCTTTCAGAAGAAAGCTGGATGAAAGGAAAATCGGTTGATTTCTTAAAATTGAGAGCATCTTATGGTATAGTTGGAAGGGCGGATTTTGGGGTAAATCTGTATAAGTATTATATGGGAAGTGGTAATAGTTATTATTTCAAGGATACTCCGGCCAGCCAAAGTGGTATGACTGAAAAGCAAATTGCTGTAGACGGGCTTACTTATGAAAAGTCGCATAAGTTGAATGTTGGTATGGATTTCATGGCATGGAAGAAGTTGTCATTAACTATTGATGGATATTATGATCATCGGACTGATATTCTGGTAGATGGTGGTAATGCGATTTCTTCTGTGTTCGGAATGACCGTTCCCAAGCGTAATGATGGTGTTGTCAATAACTATGGAGTGGAATTAATGGCAGGTTGGAATGATCGGATAGGCGAGTTCACTTATCAGATAAGCGGGCAATTCTCCTTCAATCGGAGTAAAATTATCAACATGAATGAAGAATACCGTCCGTATGATTATTTGGAGCGTACAGGGTGTCGTGTCGGTCAAATATTTGGTTATGAAGTAGAGGGAATCTATAAGAATCAGGAAGAAATAGACCAACGTGAGGTAAAACAATATTTGTCGGAAGTACGTCCTGGTGATCTAAAACTCAAAGATCAGAATGGTGATAAACGTATCGATCAATATGATCAAATTGCTATGGGATATAATGCTACCTGTCCGGAAATTTATTATGGTTTCAATTTAGGTGCTGAATACAAGGGATTGGGAGTTTTGGCGCAATTTCAGGGAGTGGCCAATTATAGCCAAGTGCTGGATACACGAAGTGTATACCGACCATTGATTAACAATAATACAATTTCCAGATATTATTGGGAAAATCGTTGGAGCGAGAATAATCCGAATGGGACATTACCCAGGCTAACTACATTAGGATCAGCGAATAATTATAATAATAACTCATTATGGGTGACAGATACTTCGTTTTTGAAGTTACGAACATTAGAAGTTTATTATCAATTACCTGATAAATGGCTACGTAGGCAGAATATTGTGAAATCGGTGAAACTTTATGTTCGCGGACACGACCTGTTATGTCTGGATGGCATTGATATTGCAGATCCGGAGGCGTTGGGAGTTACTCATCCTGCGATGAAACAATATACATTTGGTTTTAATTTACAATTCTAAATTGGAGAGACAATGATAAAAAAAATAAAGATTAAAAATATAGTACTGCTTCTATCTTTATTGATGATGACAGGATGTGATTTTATGGATTGTGATGAGTCTGATAACTTTACCAAACAAGAGGTGCTTGATAGCTATAATCGTGTGAAGCAACTGGCAACCAATGTATATGGTTTCTTAAAAGCGGACTTTTGTTCTATAGATGGGGCCATGCTGGATGCGGCTACGGATGATGCCGTCCATATTTACAAGTCTTCCAATATCCAGCGGTTTGTGGATGGTACATGGTCTGCCAATAATTTGGTGGATAATGTATGGGGACATTATTACAAAGGAATTCGGGCAGCCAACTTCTATTTGAAGGAAACTGCCGGACTGACATTTGATGAATGGAAATATTCGGATGATTATGAGGCTATAATGAAAGAGTTTACTAATTATCAATATGAAGTCCGTTTCCTTAGAGCATATTTCTATTTTGAATTAATCAAGCGTTATCGCAATATTCCTTTTGTACTAGATGTCTTGGCACAGAATGAAGCTAACGGGGTAAATCCTGAATCTTATGAGAAGATTGCTAAATTCATCGTGGATGAATGTTCGGATCTTGCACAGATTTTGCCTGTGAATTATGATAATTTCAGCACAAAAGAGAAAGGGCGTGTTACGCGAGCAGCCGCTATGGCATTAAAGTCACGTGTTACTTTGTATATGGCCAGTCCTTTATTTTCAGAAGATAGTGAAGATAAATGGAGACAAGCCGCAGAAGCTGCTTATGATATTATTAAACAGAAAACAGATTTAGGCCTGGATTTGGTTCCTTATCCTCAAATATTTAATGATGTCAATAATCAGAAAGCGGAGGTGATATTGTATCGTCCGACAGGTGAGAGTGGTGACTTTGAGAAGGCTAATTTCCCTATTGGAGTGGAGGGAGGAAAGACATCTACCTGTCCGACGCAAAACTTGATGGAAGCGTATGATATGAAGGATGGTACTCCTTTTGTATGGAGTAATCAGTCAAATCCATATGATAATCGTGATCCTCGTATGAAATATACGATTGTTTGTGATGGAATGCAATGGCCTGTAGCCCCTGTGGAAATATGGGAAGGAGGAGCTAACGGATTGCCATTGCAGAATGCCACTACTACAGGATACTATTTGAAAAAGTATGTAAATAACACGATTAGCTTCGAGGCTGGTAGCACTGTTACGAAAAAACAACATAATTGGGTATTGTTCCGTTATGGTGAGATTTTGCTTAATTATGCAGAAGCAATGATTAATGCTTTCCATGATCCCAATTATAAAGATGCTGTTTACAACATGAGTGCACGTGAAGCGGTGAATCAGATTCGTGGTCGTACGAATATTGCGTTGGCCGGTTTTCCGTCGGATATTACAGAAAAGGATTTCGTTAAACGCCTGAAGAATGAGCGCCGTGTTGAGTTAGCTTTTGAAGGTCATCGTTTTTGGGATGTACGTCGCTGGAAAGAATTGGAACAGACGGCTAATATATATGGAGTAAAAATAACGAAGAATAATGAGGTAATCAGTTATGAGAAATTTTTACTCGAAACTCGCGCGGTAACTGATAATATGTATTTTTATCCTATACCAAATACGGAACGCTTTAAAAATCCGAATTTGGGACAGAATCCCGGATGGTAATTATAAAAAGAATATTGGAGTGTCTCCCCGGCAGGAGAGAATACTCCAGTATCCAGTTTTTAACTACGGCAATGTGGTCTAATGCTTTTTTATGAAATATATTTTTTTTATTTCTAAATCCCTGATAGGTGGCACTAAATCTTATTAATGTATTCATTTATACTGTCGGCTTTTAAAAAGCCTCCAGCCTGTTTTCGTTCAGGAGTTTTATAATATCCTTTTCTTTATAAAGTATCCTGCCTCCCAGCCGGTAATAGGGGATAAGTCCGGTTGTCCTGTGTTCAACCAGTGTCCGGCGTGTTATCTTCAGTAATTCGGACAGTTCAGCTTCGGTGATATACCTGTCACCGTTCAGGACAGGCCTGTATCTGTCCGGTTCGCTTTTTAAGAGTTCAGTGATGTGTCCAATATCCTGGAAGAACCGGATAATCTCCGGACTTTCCCTTGTCAGTAAGTCATGTGCCATATTTCTTTGCTTAATTGTTTCCTTTTTGTAACACTCCTTCCATGTATGTGACGATGTCTTTTTTCCGGTAATAGATTTTCCTGTCTATCCTGCTGTATGGGATTTTTCCTGTGCTGCGTAAAGTAAGCAACTTCCTTGGAGAGATATCCATCATAGTACATGCTTCCTGATTGTCCATCCATTCCGTCAGTCTTTCCTCCTGCCGTATTCCTCTTCCTGTCCGGATATCCCGGATGATAGAGCTTAACGCCTGCTTCATTTCTTCAAATGTTGCGGCTTCGATACTGATCACTTCCATAAGCTTTTGATTTTTTGTCCGATACAAAGGTATACTGCCGGCAGGTTTGTCTCCAAGTCTCTGACTACAGGTGTCAGCATATGTCGTCAGATTTCACGGATAGCTGGTCGAATTGTAAGTCGTATTTACAAATTGTACCCGGACTTTACAACATCCGGGATTACATTTTACAGTGCTTTTTGTAATTTTTTATTTTATATTTCTTTGTGAATTAGCATGTTATGTAAAAAGATGGATTCGTTTTTTTGAATCCGGCATGTAATTTTCATTATAGTGTAATATACTCTTGTAGTGCGCACAGGAAGAGTATTCAGGTAATCACTTTTTAAAACAATGGAGGATATGCCATGATGTATATAGATAATGAGGTACTTGAGAAAATGATCATGACTATGGTGGAAGGTTTTAATCGCCTTGAAAAGAAACTTGACCGTATGAACCGCCTGAAAGACTGCCTGGACGGCGACACCTTGCTGGATAACTGTGATCTTGCGCAACTTCTGGGCGTGACGCAACGGACCATTGCCCGTTACCGTGAAAAGGGGCTTATCCGCTACTACCAGACGGATGAGAATGGGAAGAATTTTTATCGTAGTTCGGAAATACAGGATTTTTTGCGGCAGAGGGGAAAGAAAAAATAGGTTCAATTATTTATATTTGCGAGAACCTGTTATATTTTTGCAGTTTAAGGATTCGGTATGAAAAAAGAAAAAGATTTGTCTGTCGCGGTTTTGATTGACAGCGATAACGCTTCTTCCGAGAAGATGGAAGATGTGATGCGGTTCGTACCCCGCTATGGTACTGCCGTTGTGAGACGTATATATGGTGACTGGACAAAAAATCCCTTTCCGGTTGGAAGGGTGCGGCAAGGGATTATTCGTTCAGGATGGTGCAGGCTTCCTCCTTTGTGCCGGGAAAGAATACGACGGATATCGCGTTGGTTATGGATGCGATGGACATCCTTCATGAGGGGTGGGTCGGTTGTTTTTGTCTGGTTGCCAGTGACGGGGATTATACCCTGCTGGCACAACGTATCAGGGAGAGCGGCCTGACGGTTCTCGGTTACGGGGAGGGAAAGACACCGGTGGCACTGGTACGTTCCTGTACCGGGTTTCTGTTGGCTGACCGGAAGGAGGAGAAGCCTTTTCAGGAAAATACACCTGAATTCTTTATTCAAAGAGATATGGAATACTTTGACAAGGCTTTTGAACAGGCTGCTGACGGTAAGGCGGAGGTCAGCCTGTCTTTGATTGGAGGTGTGCTGAAGAAGCTGATGCCCAAATTCAAAGTGAAAAGGTATGGCTGCAGGACGCTCGGCAAATTGTATGAAAGGCTTGAGAAATACGAACTGGTTAAAACGGGGAAGGGTGTTGCCGGTAAATCCTGAATCCGGTTCCTGTTTTATACGGATTGGAAAAAATTACAGAGGCTTCCCTTGCCGCAGCAACTGTTGGCGGCAAGGGAGGCTGTCTTTTTCACATGGCCTATACCGGTATCGGGTTTACCCGGAGTGTGTCCAGATTGATATATGCCCCCCGGTACGAGGTTCTTCCTTTCCTGAACATCCTCCATAGGATGTCACAGCCGACTTGTGCCAGTATGGAGTTGATGTACAGGTCCTGTCTTTCCAGTGCTTCCGCCAGTGAGCAGCTCGGTCCGGAGTCCTTCTCTTCTATTGTGGAATAGTTCACTTCTTCGGTGATGACATTCATTCCGGGTACCGATATAAACTCTTTTGATGCCGGCTGCCGTATCTTGTTGCGGACAGTGCCTATGATGACTTGCCCGGTGGTTTGCGCATTCCCGAAATCCATCCAGTAATAAACCGCCCTTTCATTGTTTACGGAGGCCTCCCTGTATTTTTTCAGGAATCTCCACAGTTCCAGTCGTGAGCGGGTATTGTCCGTGCAGGTGATGATGATATTCGCCGGCCTTGTCCTCTCATCCTCGTTTTCCTGTGTTTTCCATACGGGATACCGGCAGTTTTCCGCCGTCCATGTTGTTCCGAAAAAACGGTTGACGCGTGTGACGGCCGCCGTGACCTTGCCTTGCCCCAGCTCCGTCTCACTGAAGAGCTGGCGTCCTATGTTGGCTTCCGTGATAATGTCGGGATCGAATACGGTGACGTGCAGTCCCGGATGTCCCAGTGCCTGCAACGCGACGTTCATGCGTGCCAGGTTGGCGATGACCTGTGATCCCGTGCCCCCTGCACCCGCAACATGGATGGTGACGGGATGGTAAGGTTTCAGCAGGTAGCTGTCCGTGTAATGAATCTTTTTCATGCCAGTATGTCTTTAAGTTTCTTTCCGGATTGTTGTAACTCGCTGTAATCAAACGGATTGTTCCGGGCATGTTCCGTTACGGAAACCAGGTTGCTGCGGGTCGGGTTCCTGTTACCTCCCAAATGTGAGAACTCGCTCATCCAGAAACGTTTTTCCCAGTATTCCTGAAATTCCAGGAAATCCATGTCCTGCGGTTTCTTTAGTGATGAGCTGCCCAGGCAGACGTCCGCCCCGGTTACATTGAAGAACGGCGCCAGATACAGTTCTGTCCGCTCTTCGGGGATTGCTCCCTTGAAGGCGTGTATGTCCATGCATTCCCGTTCCACCACGTAGATGACGCCCGGTACGTTGAATGTCCCGTCTGTAATGTGCAGCCCTTCCTGGAAGTACATTTTTCTCTTCTGCGGCGGATTGTACCATATGTACCTTTCGCGCCCTTTTCTGGGGTCGCACAGGAGCATGTTCCCGGGGATGCGTCCGTGCGGGATTCCGCTCATGCTTTCCGTGTATGATTCCACCAGTGAGTTCATGAACTCATAGGTTACCGGAATGCCGGCCCCCATCCGTCCTTTTTCATTGACGGGCCTGAGTTCGAGATAACTTCGCGGGGTCGAGTAATCTGTCGTTTCGCATTCATAGGCGACAAGTACCGCTCTGGGATGCATGATTTGCTGCATCTGTTTTGTCAGTTCATTCATTTTCCTGTTTTATTAGAAGTTATTTGTAATGAGTTTGATAAAGCGTGTGAGCCATTGGGAGAACCGCTCTGGAAAGTCATCCATGGAGAAAGGCTTTTCCGTGTCCGGTGTCAGGTGGAATGTCGTGACGGGTGTGATCACATATGATTCCTGGTAGTCCGAGTTGAAATAGCTTTCCATTTCGTCGTTCATGGCATCCTTTACCGACCAGATGACCATTATCTGCGTCTCCAGTCCCACCGGCCTGAAATCTGCTGCCTCCTCGTATGCCCAGTCGTAGGAGTATTGCATGATGCTCGGGCTGCCGTGTGAAATGTATGCCGTACCTTCCGTGAGCAGTTCCAGCAATGCCCGCTCATTGTTCTTCTTCGTATGGTATTTCCGTATTTCCCCCTCCAGGTCCGCAAGAAATCCCTTTGGATTGCCCATTCTCTCCAGTATACGGTGCGCCTTCCCTTTTTCGTACAGTCTGGCAAGTGCGGCCTTGCGTCTGATCTCTCCTGCCGTCGCCTCTTCGTCGTAGAGCCTGTAGTCTTCCAGGTAATCGTGTGCCATTTCGTAGTAGCTGGTATCCGTGCTTTTGGGTATGCCATGATGCCGGGCGAGCTGCCGGATAAATTCCAGTGCTATCCTTCCGAGTTTCTCCGGCAGTCTCTCCGTGAATTCCAGCGGTATCCAGAACAGTTTATACTCCGGCCACTCATGGAACCGGTAGAGGCAGAAGTACAGCCTTCCGTTCTCCTCTTCCAGGTTGACATGCTCCGGGAGTATGGTGTCCATTGCCCGGTACAGTTTGATGATGTTCATCCTCGGTGATTTCCCGGTCGGGTGGAAAGGAAGCCTGAGGCCGACAAGCCCGCTGTATCTGAGTGCCGAACGGTACAGGAAATCAAAATTCTCCCTTGTCGTAAGGTTGATTTTCTCTCCTGCGTGGCTCTCCATATAGTAATCGGGGGTAACGGGGAGAATTCTCCCCGTTAGAAAATCATTACGGTTCCTGCCGGCGGCAGTCTTCTTTTCTTTCTGCTGCCGGTTCCCCGGCTGATGTCTGTGCATCCGGCCTCGCTGATAATAAGTCGTGCCAGGTCTTCCGTTTGTAGTTCCGATAGCTGTCTGCATGCTGTCTCCTCCTTTTTCTTAGGGTTTGTTTTTTTTGCCATGGCTTATCCTTTCGTTCCTATGGTGGTTTTGAACCGGTATACCGCGCGGTCCTCTTCGAGTTCCGGCCCGTGCAGGGTTGCCGTGGTCAGTTCCGGATAGTTCATGGAATAGAAGTCCGTCACTTCGGAAAAGGACATTCTGCTGTCCGGATCTTCCAGTGTCAGGGTGTCGTTTCCTTTTTTCAGGATGAATACTCTTTTGAGTCCTTTGATATCAAGTGGCATATTATTTAAAGTTTTAATGGTTTAACAACATATAAGCTCCGCCTGTGTCTCGTCCTTCATACGGCATTCCTGCGGGAAGTCTATGTATTCCGCATACGGGTCTTCACGCAACAGTTCCCTGTCATTTTCATCGTCCTTGTCAAAAGTGAGCGCTTCTGTGGCCGGTTGTGGCGGTGACTGGTATTCCCTGCCCGTATTTTCCCGGGTTGTCTGTATGACGGTTGCTTGCGGCTGCAGGGAAACGGGTTGCGGTGTTCCCGGATAATATTGTGGTACGGGCTGCGGCTGTACTATCTGCGGCCGGGGCACCGGTTGTTGTACCGTTTGCGGGATTGCCTGCTGTACAGGCTGTTGTGGAGGTTGTGACGTGAACATCCGCATTTGTCCGTCAGGCCGGTTTCCGTTCGCCGTACCGTTTGCGGGCGGCTGTTGTGGGAGCGGCTGTGTATCCGTTTCAGGAAACAGGCAGCCCTGTGACGACTCCTTCTGCACTTCCTGTATCCTTGCCTCTATCTGTTTCTGCCTGTCCGTATCTGCGAGTACCTTGGCCTGCCTGAGGCAGGTTGTCGCTTCCGAGTATTTTCCTGCCGTGAACGCCTCCTCCGCACGTTTGAGGAGTTTTTCCATCTTTTCCTGTTTTTCACGTGCCTCTTTTGTCTTCTTGTCGTTGGCGGTTCCGGTCGCCTTGCCTTGTGTTGCGGTCAGCCGTGCCTGTTGCTCGAAGGTTTCAAGGTTGGTGAGGATTCCCTGCGCTTTCTGCAGCGGTGTGGTGATGATTTGCAGGAATTGTCCGTCCAGTTCCATGGGGGTGCCGTTGAGTATGAGCGGCACGATGGCCTGTCCGGCTTCATCCTTGAGTGTTGTACGCCTGGGCATTACCGCTACGGACAGTTTTCCGTCCGTTCTCCTGATGTTGATGTTCAGGTCTGTGCCTGCCGACATCATCTGATAAATTGATTGGAAAAACATAATGGTTGTTTTTTTATTGTTATACATAGGTTTCCTTGAGATATGTCTTCAGAATTTCGTCTCTGTCCGGTCGCTTCGTGATGTCAAGCAGTGGCTTGAGATAATACCCGATGTTTCTGGGCTCATCAACCGTATTGGGAAATCTTCTCTTTGCAGGCCTGATGCTGCGCGTTGTCGGCCACAGTGCGGGTGCGACCGGAGCTGACGGGGTGAATTTCCTTGTTTCCATTTCATTTGTTGTTTAAGGGTTTATAATATCATTCCGATAAGGATCAGAATGCTGAGAATTGTCGCCAGGAACGGGAGGAGCCTTAGTAAAATACGGATTATGCCTTCCGCCATTGTCAGTAACAGGATGGTATATACCGGAATTATGCCTTTGCGGCATAGCAGGATTATTGCTGCGGCTGCCAGCAGTGTGACCGCCGGCTTGCAGATGCTTGCGATGGATTTCTGTTTCATGTCCTTGTTGTTTTTATGAGTGTATGATTATCCCTTCGGGATCTGTTTTCCCGATTTTACAGGCCTCCTTCCCCCGGATTGCCCTTTTGTGTCAAGGCTTGGCGAAAGAAAATACCGGAGCGCAGCGAGGATGATTTTCTTTCAGCCGACCGGCCCGCAGGGCTGCCTTGACACGAATACGGGGTAATCCGGTACCTTTGCCGCCTAAAAGCGGCATAACAGATGTCTGACAAATAAAAAATGCAGACTTTTCAGCCTGCATTTCCCGTTCCTATATATAGCTTCTATCTTTCACATTTCCGGAAGATATCTTCCGTTACCTCTCCCGAGAGTTTGAGTACCCCTTTCATGAATTCTTCCTGTGTAAGCTTTCCCCTTTCCATTCGTGCCAGTTGCGCCTCCCAGCCCGAAGTCAGTGCGGTTCCCGCTATTTTCATGTTCCGTACCGTCTCATATATGTAAAGCCCCTTTCGTGTGGGGATGATGTATTTGCCTGAATAACGTACATATTTGCGGTCAATCAGGGTCTGCAGGATTCCTGTACGCGTGGCCGGCGTTCCCAGTCCGGCAGTGTCCATGTAGGTGATCAGTTCCGCGTCGGTATATGCGGATACGGGCAGGTCCTTCCTGTGTATCAGGCTGCATCCGGTAACAGCGGCCGTCTCCCCGTTTTCCAGTTGCGGGATGGGGGATAAGCCGTATTCCCTTCCTGCAATGACGCTTTCCCTTTCGAATATGCCGAACCATCCCTTTTCAATGATGCGGCATGCATGACACCGGAAATTTCGTGCGGCACATACGGCATCCACGGTGGTGTATTCCGCCCTGCATGCGGGCATGAAGGCTTCCAGCATCCGTCCGATAATCATCATGTACAGCTGCATCTCCTCCCGGTTTAATCCTTCCGGATATGTATCGGTAATGATGATGGCGTGGTGTTCCGC
>CAKUYM010000058.1 GCA_934716785.1 uncultured Bacteroides sp.
TCCTAATGTAGGACAAGCTAATGATTTGAATGAACAAAAATTAAATTACTTCATAAATGAATACAATAAAATATCACTACAAATAGACATTCTAATACCTGATATTGCTTTAGACAAAGGACAACTTAAAAGATATAAAGAACAATTAATTGGGATTTCCGAAGATTTAAGAAAAAATAAAGATTTGCTAAAGATCAACAAGTTAGGAGCAGAGATAGAAATGCCAACAGCCATAAATATTTGTCCTTTATGTAAGAATACAATAAATGATAATTCTTTACTTCCTGAAGAGATTAAAGAAACTCCTATGCAATTAGAAGATAATATCACTTACTTAGATGCTCAAAAGAAGATGATTGAGGTATATATAGAAGGACAACGTAAATATATTCAAGACAAAGAATTGCATTTACGAGCTATGCAAAATAAATCTGTGGAACTGAAACAGAATATTAGAAATTTGAAGCGTGAGTTGATAGCTGATGAACGTTTACCTTCTGAGGTAGAAATAGAACGACGACTGAATTTACGTAATAAAATAGATTTCTATTTGAGATTAATAGATGACTTTAACTCTTATAAAAATGACGTGTTGTCACTTTCTGAAGAATGGGAAGAATTAATTAATAGAGAAAAGAATCTTCCTCTAGATTTTTATTCATTAGAAGATAGAAAAAAAATATCTGATTTGGAAAATCTCTTTTTAAACTTATTAAAACAATTTGATTATTCAAGTCAAAGCGGAGAACGTATAAGAATTTCTATGGAAAAATATCTTCCTATGGTAGAAGCTAAAATCAATGACGAAAAGATAAAGCAATATGATATAAAGTACGATTCTTCAGGTAGTGATTTTGTACGTGCAATATGGGCATATACATGTGCATTGAAAAAAGTCTCAGATTTACATATTACTAACCACCCTAGGTTATTAATGCTGGATGAACCTCAACAGCAGTCTGCATCAATAGATGATTTTAAGACTCTATTGACTGAATTATCTAAATATAAAAATGCGCAAGTGCTTGTTTTTGCATCTTTCAATAACTCAGATGAGGACTATGAGAACTCAACAAAAGGATTAGAATTTAGCTTGAATAAAATTGAAGGTAAAATAGTAAAACAATTATAAATATAAAGATACTGTCTTGAATATAAAAGGAAGACAGTATCTATGCTTATTTTGTCACTCTTTTATGAGATGTTTTAATTGAGGATTATTCTTTATCCGTTCCGTTTCGTCCGTGACAATCTGCTGAACTTCCTGCTTGACCCGGTTGTAATTTGCCTGTATTTCTTCCTGCATCCGGTCGTTCCCATCCTCGTCCCTGAAATCTATGATTTGGGGCAGCTTCTTATATTGGGCTGTTTCCCGTTTCACCTTATCATTATCCACCACAATTTCCGCATGGAATATTTTCTGCTCAATGCGTTCATCGAAATTGTCACTGACCGCACCCACAAACATACCCTGTGTTAAGTTGGATATTTTACTGGGTGGTATCAGGCTATCCATCTGCGTACTGATAGAGGTTGATTTATCATTCCGGTTGATAGTCATGCTTTGGCGTTTTTGCAGTACCTTTCCGAAACGGTCTGAAAGCGTTTTTGCCGTTTCAGAAACCACCTGACCGGAAAAGATATTTCCTACTGTATTTTCGATTACACGACTTTCCTTGTCCCCATAATCCCGGCGTAACTGGCTGAAATCCTGAAAACCCAAACAGACCGCCACCTTGTTGCTTCGTGCCGTTGCTATCAGGTTATCCAGTCCCCGAAAATAGATGGTCGGTAATTCGTCAATAATTACGGAACTTTTGAGTTGGTGCTTCTTGTTTATCAGCTTCACGATGCGGGAATTGTACAATCCCAAAGCACAGGAATAGATATTTTGACGGTCGGGATTATTGCCTACTACTAAAATTTTAGGTTCTTCCGGGTTGTTTATATCCAGTGAAAAATCATCCCCTGTCATTACCCAATATAAAGCTGGGCTTATCATACGGGAAAGTGGGATTTTAGCACTTGCAAGCTGCCCTTGAAGCTGGTCTTGCGCATTACTTTCCCATGCGTCCATGAACGGTGAAAGATAGTTTTCCAGTTCGGGATAGCTGGTTAAAATAGTGAACGTATCGGCATATTTCTTGTTCAGAAATTCAATGGCGTGCGGAAATGTACAATACTTGCCCCCCTGATAGATTTTCAAAAACCAAATGATAGAAGCGAGCAGGATAATCGGGCTTTCTACAAAGAAATCTCCCTGCTTGGTTATCCAACTGCGGTTAAGGTTTAACATGATGGTATAACTGGCTTCGTATGCGTCCGATATGTCCGTCATAAATGCCGGATTTATCGGGTTGCATCGGTGGCTTTTTCGTGGGTCGTCAAAGTTAATCATGTAGAATTTAGGTTTTACCTTATACCCGTCCAAATGACCCAATAAGTGATTATAAGCTATCTCTGAAAGGTCAGGAAATTTGTAGTCATAAATATAAACAGCGAAGCCTTTTTCGATTTGCTGTTTTATGTAATTATTGACTATCGCATACGACTTTCCCGAACCGGGTGTGCCTAAAACCATGCTTGCCCTGAACGGGTTTACAACGTTTATCCACCCATCATTCCATTTCTTCTTATAGTAGAACCGTGTCGGCAGGTTGATGGAATACTCGTTTTCTATCAGGCGTGTTTCCTGTGCGAAACTTTCATTCTCGGTATTAAACACATCATCCATCAGGTTGTTTTTCAACAGGCGGGAAATCCATACTCCGGCTGCCAACAGGGAAAGATACCCGGCTGTCATGGTAAAGATATACAAACCTGTATTTGCAGCCAATGGTAACGGCAAAACCAATAACCACCAGTTCAGGAAGAACAGGATAAAACCGATTGTCAGGAACATATAAATCCTGTTCCATGTGATTTTTTCCTCTTTCACTCCCTTTGTACCCAAACAGGAAAGCGCAAGGAATACCACTGAAAAAAGTTTGGTGTACAGGATATTGGAGAACAGCCCGGCGGTACGCTGGAAGTTCAACAGGATTTTATCGACTACCTCGATATTGATGCCCCACTGACGGAACGACTGGTAACAAAACCAATAAATGTTTATAACTACAAATAAAATACTGATTGCCCGCATAAAGTCCATGACCTTTGCAAGTCCTCTTAAATCATCTTCATTCTGCATAATTGAAATTTTTATAGTTATTAAATACGTCTTTGTTTCTTCTTCTTTTTCTTCTTGGGTGGCGGAACTTGGCTGTTTTCGGGCGGGGTATCATTCCCACCGGATAACAGGCTGAACAGTCCGGCAAGGGCATTGCCTGTATTTTCAAGGTGCCCGGTCGGGTTAAATTCCGGCGTGCGTTCCTGCATTTCCTGTTTGCTGTTTCCCGTCAAAGTACGGGAGCCGGAAAACAGGTCGTTGAACACATTGGCGGAAAAGTCCTTTCCCAACCGAGAACCGTTCAGGACGATACGGTTTTCGTGGTCGATGAATGTTATGCCGTATATCCTGCCTGTATCGTTCTGCCGGAAAAGTACATCTATGCCTTTCGCTTTCAAGTCTGCAATCAACAGTTCCCGGCTACGGGCGGATTGCATCACTGCGCCGACTGTCCGGCGGGTACGCTCTTTCAGGTTCTTGTCCTGAATGTCCTTTACAGATTTCTTGATGTGCCTTTGGATAGCTTCGTAACCTACCGACTTACCCAAAGAGGAAGATTTGAACGGGTTTCCCTGCTTTTCTCCCTTGTCATTGGTCGCCGAATAGACAATGCCATTATAGGGTTTACCGTTCACTTCCCCTTTCACTTCCTCCGCCTGTACATTATATATAAATAGCAACGCTTTGTATTCCGTAAAACTCAGGAAACGGTAACTGCTGGCAAGGGCTTTCACCGTATTGGATAACTGGTGCTTTACGTCTCCTGCCCGGTAGTCCACCTTTTTAAGTTCGGGGCGTTCGGTTGTCTGTTTCTTCTCCGCCGGATGCAGCCCGTACTTCTGTTCCAGTTCACGGGTGATTTGTTTGCTGCGGATATGCTCGAACTTGTCGTTTATCTTTTTGCCCGTATCATCCACCCGGATGGAAACGATATGTATATGATGCCTTGCAATATCTTCGTGCTTGTAAACCATATACGGCTGATTGCCATATCCTAACTTATCCATATATTCTTTGGCGATGTCCGCCAACTGGCTGTCGGAAAGTACATCGTCCGGGTGCGGGTTCAGGGAGATATGGATAATCGGCTTTTCCGTTTTCAGGTCTGCGGGCAGGTGCATATCGAAACATTCCATACAACGCCGGATGCTGAAATTTCCGTCCTCGCTCTCAAACATCCGGTTGCTTAAAAGTACCTTTCCCTGTTCTTCGTCCACCTTGTTTTGGTTGTAGGAAAGCGCACCGAACATGGAACTGCCTACGCTTATCTTTGCAACCATCTTGTTTCAAATTCACGGGTCAGTTCAATAATTTGGCGGTTCAGGTCGGCAAGTTCCATCGTTGCCTTTTCCAGTTTATAGAGAAATGCAAGGGCTTTCTTCTCTGAAAAATTGGTATTGAGAGCCTTTACCACCTGATTATAATTTACGGCAATCCCCCTGTACTGGGAATATAAAGCGGTCAGCCGGGTATAATATTCTACTGCCGCCTTGTCGATTCTAATCACTTTGAACGGTTCGCCGAAGATGCGGGCGGTGATAAAATGCGCTTTGGTGCGCATACCGGACTGGTCGAACAATGCCAAAAAGCGGGCGTGGTCTATCGCATTGAAGCTGATAGAGTACCGGAACACTGCCGGGTCTGCTTTGGGCTTTCGTCCTGCGCCACCCGGACGGGGCGCATTTTCATTTTTCTGTTTCATGCTACATTATTTTTAAAGGGTTACGACTTCGGAGTGACCCTATCCCGGCTTCGTCCGGGCAAGGCGTTCAAAGCTGCTGAAAGAATTTCAAGCTGCTCTAAACACACCTTGCTATTTGCCAGTGCAAATAAAAATCCGCCTACGGACGGATTGGAGTTAGCGGATATTGGAACGCTCCCGGCGGCGAGGGCTTGGTTAGCCTGACCGATGCCTTTCGGTTGCAAAGTAACGGGTATTAAAAATGCTGTGAAATAGCGGGTTATAGGACAAATTAGGACAAACGGGGACATTTGAGGACACATCTCGAAACGGGTTGTTTTTCTACGTTTATTTGTCTCGGATTTAAGAAAGAAAGCAATATGGATAGATGGAAATATAGCTTGAAAAGCGTGCGGAAAGAAAACGGTTTTGAAAACTTGAAAACAAGATTTCAAGATTGCAATCTTTCAAGAAAGCAGGAAAGCAAACCGGATGGAATGATTGAAAGGAAACAGGCTTTCAATCGGGAAAGCAAACTGTCTGCAAAGAAAACAAACTGTCTTTGTGGAAAGGTTGAAAAGGAAGAAGCAAGAAAGAAAACAGGCTGTCTTTGCAGAAAGAAAGCAATCATTCTCTCTTTCGTGCTTTTAACATGGAACGAAAGAAAACCATCCGTCAATCTGTACGGATGGAATGAAATAAAGATGTATCACAAAAAAGAATTATTACAATGAAGAAAGAAACCTTGTATGTGGCTTTCTCCACCCAAAAGGGCGGGGTCGGCAAAACAACGTTCACCGTCTTGGTGGCAAGTTACCTGTATTACCTGAAAGGGTATAATGTGGCAGTCGTGGATTGCGACTACCCGCAACATTCTATTTCCGCCATGCGCAAACGGGATGCCGAACAGGTGAACAGTGATGAGTATTACAAACGGCTTGCTTTCAGCCAGTTCAAAACACTGGGAAAGAAAGCGTACCCGGTGCTTTGCAGTTCACCAGACGAAGCGATAAAAACGGCGGATAAATTTCTTGCGTCTGCCGGGATGGACTATGATGTGGTCTTTTTCGACCTGCCCGGAACGGTGAACAGTGAGGGCGTTATCAATTCCCTTTCAGGGGTGGATTATATTTTCACCCCCATTGCCGCCGACCGGGTAGTATTGGAAAGCAGCCTTTCCTTTGCGGTGGCTATCCATAAACTGCTGGTTAAGAATGAAGCGTGCCGCCTAAAAGGGCTGCACCTGTTTTGGAACATGGTAGATGGACGGGAAAAGACAGACCTGTACACCCTGTATGAGCAGACCATCGGGGAACTGGAACTACCCCTTATGAAAGTATTTATCCCGGACACCAAAAGGTTTAAAAAGGAACTGGACGCACAGCGTAAAACCGTGTTCCGTTCCACGCTGTTCCCGGCAGACAAACGGCTGGTAAAGGGCAGCAACATGGAAGAACTGATAACCGAAATCGCATACCTTATAAAACTGTAACGACATGGCAAAGCAAAACGGCGGGAAACCGCAGATTAACGAGGATTTTATGAAAGAGATTATTTCACAGGGCTTACCCATGAAGAAACAGGAAACGCCAATGGTGGCAATACCAACGGAAGTGAAAACTAAAGCGGAAACACCCGACATCCCGGCAAACGTACCTGAACAAGAACCGAAATGGGAAACAGAAAACGTTAAGGAAGAAAAGGCAGTGAAAGAACCTGCCCGCCGGAAAAAGAACGCTCCGGGCGATTACCGGGAAACCTATTTCATGCGGGTGGACTTGACCGACCGCCAGCCGTTATATGTCAGCCGTACTACCCACGAAAAGCTGATGAAGATAGTAACCGTTATCGGCGGACGTAAAGCGACCGTCAGCAGCTATGTAGAAAATATCCTGCTCCGGCATTTCGACCAGTTTCAGGACGAGATAAACGAACTGTACGAAAGCAAATTTGAAAAGCCGTTCTGATATGCTAAAATGGTTTATTATCGGAACACTCCTGTATTACGCCGTTCTCTTATGGCGATACAGGGATAGCTTGGGAACATGGTTCACGGGTGGGAAAAAGCAGCCGGAACAACCGGAAAGCAAACCGACCGGAAAAATAGAAAATAGTGATTGCCTTGTAGGTGCAAGCCGTTACCGGATGGGACAAATGAGGACAAACGGGGACATCTTAGGACACCTTTCAAAAGGGGTTGATAATGCTTCTATATTTGTCCCGCAAAGCGATGAAACGGTAACTGAAACACCTGCTGCGCAAGCGATTGAAACCGAATTTGAAATGGAATTTGAAGCGGAAAATGTGGAAGAAACGGACGTTTCGGCGGATGAAATCGAAGCGGAAGAAATCGCCTGCTACATGGGTGACGGTGAACCGGAAATGGCACAGGGTATCACGTTGGGTGAACTGGCGCAAATGGTTCAGGTCATTCAGATAAAACAAGCGTCCGAAACGGAAGAACGGCAAGCGGTTCAAACCATCTGCCGGACGGAAACAAACCTGTTTCATTCGCTGGTGGAGCAGATAAACGGGGGCAGGTCACGGGTGGCGGAACTTTTACAAAAGCATGAGATACCCGTGCCCGCCACTGTCCCGGTTGCCGGAAGTAATGAAATGGCAGACTTTGACATGAACGATTTTCTTTAATGGTAAACTTTAAATAATAAGATGATGAAACAAAGAGATTACGGTTAAGACAAACCTTTCTGAACACTGGGGAACACTCCCCGCAACCACAAAAATTCAATTATTAATCACTCCGCCGGGCGGACTATCCAACCGTCCGGCAATTTAAAAATCAATGTATTTATAATGAAAAAGAAAGTTCTCTTTTCGGCAGCCGTTCTTTTGGCTGCATCCTCCGCTTTTGCACAAGGTAACGGCATGGCGGGTATTACAGAAGCTACCAACATGGTAACGTCTTATTTCGACCCGGCGACAAAATTAATTTACGCCATCGGTGCGGTGGTAGGCTTGATTGGCGGCGTGAAAGTCTATGGCAAGTTTTCTTCGGGCGACCCTGATACAAGCAAAACGGCGGCTTCATGGTTCGGGGCTTGTATTTTCCTGATTGTGGCTGCCACCATCCTACGTTCATTCTTCCTCTAAAGAACGGACTATGGCAGACTATCCGATTAACAGGGGGATAGGCAAGCCAGTTGAGTTTAAAGGGTTGAAAAGTCAGTATCTTTTCA
The DNA here is from genome assembly GCA_934716785.1 of uncultured Bacteroides sp. GTDB lineage: Bacteria > Bacteroidota > Bacteroidia > Bacteroidales > Bacteroidaceae > Bacteroides. The sequence continues at coordinate 8,048 of CAKUYM010000058.1, forward strand.
TTTTTGCGGGCGGGCTGTTAGCCCTGTTCGTGCTTTTCATCATCATGTACATGGTGGGTATCAACCAGTGGGTGCGCATCATCTTCGGCGTTACTTCGGCAACGCTGCTTGTATGGCTCACATTCCGGTTAAACGAAAAGTACGGGACACACGGGTTAATGAAATTGTCTGCCCGCAAAAGCCACCCTTTCCATATCATCAACCGAAAAGCCATATCCCGATTATTCCATTTAAAACAAGCATCGAAATGAGAAATATATTAAAAGCTACTACGCTGGAAAACAAGTTTCCACTGTTCACGGTGGAAAACGGCTGCATCGTTTCCAAAGATGCCGACATAACGGTGGCGTTCCGGGTGGAACTGCCCGAACTGTTCACCGTCACGACAGCCGAATACGAAGCGATACATTCCGCTTGGAATAAGGCAGTCAAGGTGCTGCCCGATTACAGCATCGTACACAAACAAGACTGGTTCATTAAAGAAAACTATACGCCTGACATCCAAAAGGATGATTTAAGTTTCCTTTCCCGTTCCTTTGAACGGCATTTCAATGAACGTCCGTTCTTAAACCATACCTGCTATTTGTTCCTGACGAAAACAACAAAGGAACGCAGCCGGATGCAGAGTAACTTCTCCACCCTTTGCCGGGGCTTCCTTGTCCCCAAAGAGATTAAGGACAAGGAAACAGTTACAAAGTTCCTCGAAGCGGTGGGGCAGTTTGAAAGTATTATGAACGATAGCGGTTTCATTACCCTTACCCGCCTGACTTCGGACGAAATCACCGGAACAAGGGAAACGGCAGGTATTGTGGAGAAATACTTTTCACTCTCACAGACCGATACCACCACACTGAAAGATATTTCACTGGGTGCTGACGAAATGAAGATTGGCGACCATATCCTTTGCCTGCATACCCTTTCGGATGCGGAAGATATGCCGGGCAAGGTGGGAACAGATACCCGCTATGAAAAGCTATCCACCGACCGGAGCGATTGCAGATTGTCTTTTGCTTCTCCGGTGGGCGTGCTACTCTCCTGCAATCATATCTATAACCAGTACATCTTCATTGACGACCACACGGAGAACCTGAAACAGTTTGAAAAGATGGCTCGCAATATGCACTCGCTTTCCAAATACAGCCGTGCCAATCAGATAAACAAGGCTTGGATAGAGGAATATTTGAATAAAGCACATTCACAGGGGCTTATCTCCGTGCGATGCCATTGTAATATCATGGCATGGAGTGACGACCGGGACGAACTGAAACACATTAAAAATGATGTGGGGTCACAGCTCGCACTTATGGAGTGCAAGCCACGCCATAACACCACCGACACGCCGACCCTGTTTTGGGCGGGCATACCCGGTAATCAGGCGGACTTCCCGGCGGAAGAAAGTTTTTACACATTCATCGAACAGGCTCTTTGCCTGTTCACCGAAGAAACGAACTACAAAAGTTCGCTTTCCCCCTTTGGTATCAAGATGGTGGATAGGGTCACGGGAAAGCCCTTGCATATTGATATTTCAGACCTGCCCATGAAAAAAGGTATCATTACCAATCGCAACAAGTTCATACTTGGACCGAGTGGTAGCGGCAAGTCATTCTTCACCAACCACATGGTGCGCCAGTATTACGAACAAAATGCGCACGTCCTGCTGGTTGATACCGGAAACAGTTATTTAGGTCTGTGTGAAATGATAAATAGGAAAACGCACGGGGAAGATGGGATTTACTTTACCTATACCACTGAAAACCCGATAGCGTTTAATCCTTTCTATGTGGAAGATGGGGTATTTGATATTGAGAAGAAAGAGAGTATCAAAACGCTTATCCTGACCCTGTGGAAAAGGGACGATGAAGCACCCACACGGGCGGAAGAAGTGGCTTTGTCAAACGCTGTAAGTTCCTATATCGAACTGATTACCAAAGACAGTTCGGTTACTCCCTGCTTCAATACGTTCTACGAGTATGTGAAAACCGATTACCGGGAACACCTGCAAGAAAAGAACGTCCGGGAAAAGGATTTTGATATAGATAACTTCCTGAATGTATTAGAACCTTACTACAAAGGGGGCGAATACGACTACCTGCTGAACTCCGACAAAGAGCTTGATTTGCTACATAAACGCTTCATTGTCTTTGAGTTGGATAATATCAAAGACCACAAAATTCTGTTCCCGATTACTACGATTATCATCATGGAAGTGTTCATCAATAAGATGCGTAGACTAAAGGGTATCAGGAAATTAATATTAATTGAGGAAGCGTGGAAAGCAATTGCATCGGCGAACATGGCGGATTACATAAAATATTTATACAAAACCGTCAGAAAGTATTTCGGTGAAGCGATTGTAGTCACACAGGAAGTGGAAGATATTATATCCTCTCCCATTGTAAAAGAGAGTATTATAAACAATTCGGATTGCAAGATACTGCTCGACCAAAGAAAGTATCTGAACAAGTTCGACAGCATACAGAACCTTTTGGGACTGACCGACAAGGAACGTTCACAGGTGCTTTCCATCAACCTTGCCAATCATCCGAGCCGGAAATACAAGGAAGTTTGGATAGGCTTAGGCGGTACACAGTCAGCCGTATATGCTACCGAAGTGAGTTTGGAAGAATATTACACGTTCACAACAGAAGAAACGGAAAAGATGGAACTTTTCGCCTTGTCCGAAAAGTTGGGCGGAAATCTCGAACTGGCTATCAAACGACTTGCCGAAAGCAAGCGCAATCCCGAAAAATAATCAATTAACAATTTAATAATCAATCAGTATGAAACATTTAAAATTCTTGTTTCCGGTGCTGTTATGCACCTTGTTACTGGGGCTTTCCTCCTGTAAGGAAACGAACACCGACCGTCTTAGGGCGATGCGTGGCGACTGGGAAAGCGTGAAAAACCGTCCGGCGTTTACTCTCTTTGAGGAAAACGGGCATTATAGGGTAACGACCCGCAAAATGACCTATCGGGGGACTATCCAAACAGAAACCTATGAGATTTCAGAACAGGACGGAAACCTGTTCATCGAAACGGGGCTTTCCGTCCTTTTGACCTACGACAAGGAGAACGACCGGATTCTGCTTTCTCCCGGCGGAGAATACAAACGGAGTAACCAATCCATAAAGAAATAAGCGTATGAGAACAAAGATTATAATGCTGCTTGTAATAGGCAGTTTGTTTGCTGTTCGGGCAAACGCACAATGGGTGGTGAGTGACCCCGGCAATTTGGCGCAAGGGATTATTAATGCGTCAAAGAACATCGTGCAGACATCATCCACCGCACAGAATATGATAAAGAACTTTCAAGAAACCGTAAAGATTTACCAACAGGGTAAAGAATACTACGACAGGCTTAAATCCGTGCATAACCTTGTCAAAGATGCCCGAAAGGTGCAAAAGTCTATCCTGCTTATCGGGGAGATTTCCGACATCTACGTGAACAGTTTTCAGAAGATGCTTTCGGATGAAAACTATACGCCGGACGAACTTTCCGCCATTGCCTACGGCTATACCCAACTGTTGCAGGAAAGTTCCGATGTACTGGAAGAAATGAAAAGCGTGGTGAACATCAACGGGCTTTCTATGTCGGACAAGGAACGGATGGACGTTATCGACAGGACGTATAACGCCATCAGGAACTACCGGGATTTGGTGAGTTACTATACCCGCAAGAATATTTCCGTTTCCTACCTGCGGGCGAAAAAGAAAAAGGACACCGACCGGGTAATGGTTTTGTACGGCTCGGCGGATGAACGTTACTGGTAACTTCTAAAAATAAGTAGTATGTTATTAGCAATCGAATTTGATAACCTGAATCAGATTTTACGAAGTCTGTACACGGACATGATGCCGCTGTGCGGGAACATGGCGGGGGTAGCCAAAGGAATAGCGGGACTGGGGGCTTTGTTCTATGTGGCTGCCAAAGTATGGCAGTCGCTCGCCAGTGCCGAACCGATAGACGTTTACCCGCTTCTGCGTCCCTTTGTGATTGGCTTTTGTATTATGTTCTTCCCCATATTCGTACTGGGTACGATTAACAGTGTCATGTCACCTGTGGTAAGGGGCTGTAACAATATGCTCGAAACGCAGACTTTCGATATGAACGCTTACTGGGCGCAAAAGGACAAGCTGGAATATGAAGCGATGGTACGCAACCCGGAAACGGCTTACCTTGTTTCGGATGAAGCGTTTGACAAGCAGATAGATGAACTGGGGTGGTCTGCCAAAGATATTGCCACAATGGGCGGTATGTACATGGATAGGGCAGCCCACAATATCAAGCAATCCGTCCGGGACTGGTTCAGGGAATTGTTGGAACTGCTCTTTCAGGCAGCTTCCCTTGTGATAGACACCATCCGAACCTTTTTCCTTATCGTACTGGCAATATTGGGTCCGATAGCCTTTGCCATCAGCGTGTACGATGGCTTTCAGGCGACACTGACCCAATGGATAACAAGGTACATTTCCGTTTACCTGTGGCTGCCTGTTTCAGACCTGTTCAGTTCCATTCTTGCCCGCATACAGGTGCTTATGCTCCAAAAGGATATTCAGGAACTATCAGACCCCAATTTCATACCGGACGGAAGTAACAGCGTGTACATCATTTTTATGATAATCGGTATCATCGGTTACTTCACTATCCCCACCGTATCGAACTGGATTATTCAGGCGGGCGGAATGGGTAACATGAGCCGGAATATAAACAGTGCGGCTAACAAGACAGGTAGTGGTGTCGGGGCAGTGGCAGGTGCAGCAACCGGGAACGCTGGCGGCAGGGTCGGCGGTAAACTAATCAAAAGTAACCAATAAATAAAAATCAAGATGGAATTTAAAAGTTTAAAGAACATTGAAACCAGTTTCAAACAGATACGGCTTTTCGGGATTGTGTTTGTCGTCATGTGTACACTGATAACGGGTTATGCCGTTTGGAACTCCTATACGTTTGCCGAAGCGCAACGGCAGAAGATTTACGTCTTGGATGGCGGTAAATCGTTGATGCTTGCGTTATCGCAAGACCTCTCGCAAAACCGTCCGGTCGAAGCAAGGGAACACGTGAAGCGTTTTCACGAACTCTTTTTCACGCTCTCACCGGATAAGAACGCTATCGAAAGCAATATCAAACGGTCACTGTTCCTTGCCGACAAGAGCGCATTCAACTATTACCGTGACCTTTCGGAAAAGGGGTATTATAACCGTATAATCTCCGGTAACATCAGCCAGACCATACGGATAGACAGTGTTTCTTGCAATTTCGATGTGTACCCGTATGCAGTGGCTACCTATGCCCGCCAAATGATTATCCGTGAAAGTAGTGTAACTGAAAGAAGCCTTGTCACCCGTTGCCGGTTGCTGAACGCCGTAAGGAGTGACAACAACCCGCACGGCTTTATCATGGAAAGTTTCGAGATAACGGAAAACAAGGACTTGAACACCATAAAGCGGTAAACCATGATACGGAAAATTCTCTCTCCGGTGAATCAGGCGATTACCCATGTGCAGGACTGGGCGGATGAAAAACTCCGCCACCTGTGCGGGCGCATGACACCGGAAATAAGGCTGGCGGTAATCCTGCTTATGCTCCTGTTCTTCGGCGGGCTATCCATCTACTTTACGGTATCATCCATTTACCGGATAGGCAAAGAGGATGGCGAAACCATACGGATAGAGCATATCAGGCAGCTACAACTTCAAAGTAAAGACAGTACGAACATTTTTAATCAGTCAGACAATGGAAGAAAAAGAAGTAAGGAATGAAGTTCCTGCACCGGAAACGGACAGGAAGAAAGAGGAAAAAACGAAAAAGGAACTTACCCCGCAACAGATACAGCAACGGAAGAAGATGCTGGTTTACCCGCTTATGGGACTGGTTTTCTTGGGGTCTATGTACCTGATTTTTACACCGTCCGATAAGGACGAAACAAAGGTGGAAAACGTGGGCGGATTTAATGCCGATATTCCGCAACCCAAAGGGGACGGGATAATCAGCGATAAAAAGACCGCCTACGAACAGGAACAAATGGAGAACAAACAGGCGGACAAGATGCGCTCCTTACAGGATTTTGCCTTTTCGCTCGGAGAGGAAAACGGGGAAGATTTGACCCTGATAGATGATGCTCCGGCGGAAAAGCCGAAAACCAATGTAATAGACTTCGGGGCGGGTGCGCCGAACAATAGCCGTTCCTCCATCCAGTCTTCGGCGGCGGCTTACCGGGACATGAATCGTCAGTTAAGCAGTTTCTACGAAACGCCGAAAGAGGACAAGGAAAAAGAGGAACTGAAACGTCAGGTGGAAGAACTTACTGCCCGGCTCGATGCCAAAGAAAACGGGGCGGGCAGCATGGACGAGCAGGTGGCTCTTATGGAAAAGTCCTACAAAATACATGAACGGACAGAACGGGCAAAGTTCACAGCCGGGACAGATTGCACAGGTTACGCCATCCGCACCCGTTCAGGGAAGTGGAAACGCCACACCTGTAAAATCGGTATCGGACAGGACGGTTTCAGGATTGCAGCAGCCTATGAGCAATGCCGAATTTATCGCCGAATACGGCAAGCCACGCAATTACGGGTTTAATACGGCGGTCGGCAGTGGTTATTCGATGGGAAAGAATACTATCCGGGCGTGTATTCATAACGACCAAACACTTACGGACGGGCAGACCGTCAAACTCCGGCTGTTAGAACCGTTACAGGCAGGTAATGTCATTGTTCCGAAAAACAGCCTTGTATCGGGAAGTGCCAAAGTGCAGGGGGAACGGCTCGACATACTGGTGTCCTCGCTCGAATATGCGGGTAACATCATTCCGGTGGAACTTGCCGTGTACGACAGTGACGGGCAAAAGGGGCTTTCCGTTCCCTCGTCACTGGAACAGGAAGCGGCAAAGGAAGCGATGGCGAACATCGGTGCGGGACTGGGAACGAGCATTTCCTTTGCGCAAACTGCCGGGCAGCAGGTCGCAATGGATATTACAAGGGGCTTGATGCAAGGCGGGTCGCAATACCTTGCCAAGAAGTTCAGAACGGTAAAAGTACACCTGAAAGCGAACTATCAGGTGATGCTTTACGCCAAACAACAATAATCTATTTATCAACCATAAAAATTTCAATCCAAAATGAAAAAGTTAATTATCATGTTCGCCCTGCTTTTGGGCGTGGTTTCAATGAAAGCACAAAGTAACGATTTGTATCAGGGCATCACAAAGAAGCTGCCTTACCGTCAAATGGTGACACCTTACGGCGTACAGGTGACATTCGCCAAAACGGTACATATCATTTTCCCGTCTGCCGTTAAGTACGTGGACTTAGGCAGCAACTACATTATTGCCGGAAAAGCGGACGGGGCGGAAAATGTTGTCAGGGTCAAGGCTACGACAGAGGGCTTTCCCGGTGAAACGAATTTCAGTGTGATTTGTGAAGATGGCAGCTTTTATTCCTTTAATGCAAAGTACGCACATGAGCCGGAAATGCTGAATATCGAAATGAAAGATTTCTTGGAAAATGAGGACACAACGGATTTCAGCCACACCCGGATGAACATCTATTTCCGTGAACTGGGTAACGAAAGCCCGCTTTTGGTAAAGCTGATTATGCAGTCCATCTACAAGAACAATGACCGGGAAATAAAGCATTTGGGATGCAAGCGGTTCGGGGTGCAGTTCTTGGTGAAGGGCATTTATTCGCATAACGGGCTGTTCTATTTCCATACACAAACAAGGAACAGTTCAAATGTTCCGTTTGATACCGATTTTATCCGCTTCAAAATTGTGGATAAAAAGGTAGCCAAAAGAACGGCTATTCAGGAAACCGTTATTGACCCAGTACGGAGCTATAACGAGATACTGGTTATCGGCGGCAAAAGTACCGTCCGTACCGTGTACACCGTTCCACAGTTCACTATCCCTGACGATAAGATGTTAGTCATTGAACTGGTGGAAAAGAACGGGGGCAGACACCAAACTATCCGGGTGGAAAACTCGGATGTCGTGGCAGCTAAAATAATTAACGAACTTAAAATCAAATGAACATGAAAAGGATATGTTGTATTATATCCCTTTTTGTGCTGTGCCTGACTTTTAACCAGGCATACGCACAAAGATGTCTGCCGGGAATGAAAGGCTTGCAGGTTACGGGCGGCATGGCGGACGGTGTTCATTGGAACAGTAAAAGTGATTTCGCTTATTACTTCGGGATGGCTCTTTCCATCTATACCAAAAACGGGAACAGGTGGGTTATCGGCGGGGAATACCTCGAAAAGCATTACCCGTATAAGGATTTGCAGATACCCGTGAGCCAGTTTACAGGTGAGGGCGGTTACTATGTGAACTTCCTTTCAGACCGGAAAAAAACCTTTTTTCTTTCGCTTGGATTGTCTGCTCTTGCCGGGTATGAAACAAGCAACTGGGGGGACAAGCTGCTGCCCGATGGCTCGATGCTGACGGATAAGGACGGTTTTGTTTATGGCGGTACGCTGACGTTGGAACTGGAAAGCTATATCACCGACTGGGTGGTATTCCTGATTAACGCACGGGAAAGATGCCTGTTCGGTTCTTCAGTCGGAAAGTTCCATACACAGTTCGGTATCGGTCTAAAGATAATCATGTGATAAACTAACCTATTATATATAATGTATATGAGTAATGTAATTTATAAGATGCTGATAGGGTGCTACATGGTGGCTGCCCTGTTGTTAGTGAGTGCCTGTAATGACAACGTGGATATACAGCAGTCTTACCCGTTCACTGTCGAAACGATGCCTGTACCGAAGAAATTAAAGGTGCGTGAAACGGCGGAAATCAGGTGTCAGCTTCACAGGGATGGACGGTTTGAAGAAACAAAGTATTTCATTCGCTATTTCCAGCCGGACGGAGCAGGAAGTTTAAAAATGTCGGATGGTACGGTCTTACTGCCGAATGACCTGTACCCGCTTCCGGGTGAAACATTCCGGCTTTACTATACCTCTGCATCAACCGACCTGCAAACGGTAGATGTGTATTTTCAGGATAGTTTCGGGCAGGTGGTTCAAATTACTTTCTCGTTCAATAACGATAGTAGCAAGGAAGAAAAATAACTAACTTTGTATGAATATGTTAAAAACACTCAATATATTATTGTTGAGTGTTTTTTTGTGATTAACTTTGTTCTGAAAATATCTAACACTATGGATTATATAAGAAAGCAAAT
>CAKUYM010000059.1 GCA_934716785.1 uncultured Bacteroides sp.
ATATGTTAACTTACTCATTTCTGATTATTTTTTGTATTTCAAGTTATATTTGATTACCATGTCAAGCAAAGAGATAGAAGAATCTTCCATTTCGCTTGTAAGAGCTTCAATCTTAGAAAGGATGTAGTTGTAGAATACCTGAAGAATCAAAGCTACGATCAAACCGAAGATAGTTGTAATCAAGGCAACTTTCATACCACCTGCAACAACCGTCGGAGAGATATCACCTACCTGCTGGATTTTATCAAATGCCTGCACCATACCGATTACAGTACCCAAGAATCCGAGTGACGGAGCCATAGCGATAAACAATGTGATCCAAGAGCATCCTTTTTCAAGGTAACCGGCTTGTACACCACCGTAAGATACAACTGATTTTTCAACAACATCGATACCTTGGTCAACTCTCATCAAGCCTTGGTAGTAGATAGAAGCGACAGGACCTCTCGTGTTACGAGCAATGTCTTTAGCAGCTTCAACATCACCTTTTTCCAAAGCAGCTTCGATAGATGCCATAAATTTCTTTGTGTTAATTTCAGCCAAGCTCAAATAAATGATACGTTCGATACAGAAAGCCAAACCGATCACCAAAGCGATAGCTACCAAACTCATGAAAGATGCAGTACCTTCGATGAATTTAACTTTAAGTTCTTTGTGGATACCACCTTCTTCTGCAACAGGAGCAGCTGCAGTTTCAGCAGCAGGAGCAACAGCCTGTTGTTCAGTTTGTTCTGCTGCAGGAGCATCTTGAGCCTGAGCAAGTTGAATAGAGCCAAATGTAAAGGCACCAATCACAGCAACAATTGCGAATAACTTTTTCATTGTGTGTCTAATTTTTAAGATTAATTAATTGATTATTATTATAGTTTTTACTTCTCGTTCTGTTTTCAACTATGCGGAGAGACGGGGATTCGAACCCCGGATACGCTTTAGGCGTATACACGCTTTCCAGGCGTGCCTCTTCAACCACTCGAGCATCTCTCCCTATTAGTTTTCCGCATTTTCAGCTACAAATGTATCCTTTTTTTTCTTTTCTTGAAGCATTATCCCTTTTTTATCTTGAATAAATACTGCAAATTAATATAATTTAAAACCTTTCGAAGGTTATTTGCGGAATCCGAACACTTTTAGGGCATTTTCCGAAGTAACCTGCGACACGTATTCTGTGGGCATTTGATAAATCTCCGCCACTTTTACAAGGGTATCCTTCACATTTGCGCTTTCATTCCGTTTGCCGCGATTCGGAACAGGGGTCAAATACGGTGAGTCGGTTTCGAGCACGATGCGTTCCAAAGGAACTATCGGCAACACCTCCGGCAAAGTCGTTTTTTTGAAAGTAACCACACCGTTAATACCCAACATGAACCCGTCAAACTCCAATAATTTCGCAGCCTCTTCCACAGTTCCGGTGAAACTGTGAAAAATACCGGTAAGCGGGGTCTTTTTATAGGGTTCCATTACCTTATATATATATTCAAATGCATCTCTTGCATGAATTACAATCGGCAACCGATATTCAAGCGCCCATTCGATCTGTTTTTCAAAGGCTTGCAATTGTTCTTTTAAGAACGTCTTATCCCAATAAAGGTCAAGACCTATTTCACCGATAGCGACATACTGGTTGGAAGTCGCCAACTGTTCATGCACAACAGCCAGTTCTTGTTCATACGTTTCATTGACAGAAGTGGGATGCAGCCCAATCATCGGAAAACAAAACCCCGGATAAGCTGCGCACACGGACAGCATTGGCTCAATCGTCGTACTATCAATATTCGGCATAAAGATATACGAAACGCCCGCATTACGCGCCCGTTCCATGACTTGTGGCAAATCCTCGGAAAATTCTTCCAAAAAAAGATGAGAGTGAGTATCTATCAACATGATGTTTCTTTTTCTTCTTTTACTTTTTCGCTGGAACGATAATAATATACCAAACCATAATCACGGCATCTTTCCAGTCTGACTTCATTAGGAGTAATATCTTGAAATTTGGCTTCCACCTGATTCCAGATATCCAATATCAATTCATCGGCACGATTGCGCATGGAAGCCAACTCGTCAAGACTGCGGGCTGTCAACGCCTGATAATTTTTCTGCCGCTCATAGCTTTCGAGAAAGATATCATAATGCACCTTCACACGTGCAATAGTAGGATTATAAATAGGAATACCACCTTGGGATATCCTCCGCTGCTCGCCATCAATAATTTTCTTCCCCCACTCCACCAATGCGGTCTCGCTCAATAAATCCGGCACGGTATTCGTGTCAGGCAGACCATACAAAACCTTATGCGCTATCTTTATTTCATCCCGAAGCACAGCCAAATTGAGAACTTGAATAAAATGAGAGATATACAGCCGGGCAGTTTTCACGTTTGCCTGATGTTTCCTGCTTGCCCGCGACTGGTTTTCATAACACTGCGTATAATAAATTTGTGCAGCTTCAAACCTTTGCAAGAAATTGCGTGCCTCAAACAAAGTCTTCAGTGTAATAGCCAAATCACGCACATTATACAATTCACCCTTCTCGACCGCAGTTTTTAACGCGCGAGCCCTTGCCTGATCAGTATTTGGTAGTCGTCTGTATGGCATATATTTCCAAAAGCTTACCTACATTTCACGATACATCAGCAATTTCACCAGATTTTTTAATTCTTTTTTGCTCTCCTCTGCCACAGCTACCGCAGAAAGGCTTTCCATGGCAAGTGTATAATATTCGCGCATCTTATTCTCACAGACATTGCGAATATCCAGTTGATTATACAAATATGTCACCGCCGCTATTTTTTCGGCGGGCTGATACGTTGTAGCATTCAGCCAACGGTTTAATTCTTTTTTCTGTTTTTCGTCCGCACGATCCAGTGCCTTGATAAGCATATATGTTTTCTTATTGCAAAGGATATCGCCGCCTATTTTCTTACCGAACACCTTCGGATCACCATATACATCCAACAGATCATCCTGCAACTGGAATGCTACTCCTATCTGCATTCCGAATTTATATAAATTCCGGGCATCTTCGGCAGTCGCCCCAGCAAGAATCGCACCGATTTTAAGACTACCGGCCAGCAATACGGCTGTTTTCAGACGAATCATTTCAATATATTCATCTTCCGTAACATCACGGCGGGATTCAAATTCCATATCCAACTGCTGCCCTTCACAAATTTCAAGGGCGGTCAGGCTAAACAGTTCCATCACCTCTTTTAAATGTTCTGCCGGACAAGCCGTCATATACCGGAACGCCAAAATAAGCATAGCGTCTCCCGAAAGCACGGCCGTATTATCGTTCCACACTTTGTGCACAGTCGGCTTCCCTCTACGCATATCCGAGCGATCCATCAAGTCATCATGTAGCAACGTATGATTATGGTAAACTTCAATAGCAATGGCAGGGTCATAGATAGCCTCAACATTCTCATGATACAAGTTATACGCCATCAGCATCAATACAGGACGTATCCGCTTCCCCCCCAAAGAAAGGATATACTCAATCGGTTCATAGAGTCCTTCCGGTGTCCGGGTAAACTTTGTTTCAGAAATATGATCGTTTATTTTATCAAGTAATTGAGAAGCTGTAAACATGATGAATGAAAGATATTAATGAATGAAAAAAGAGGCTGCTTACGGCAGCCTCTCAAATTATAATATTACAAATTACTGCAGTCTGAACATTACAGGAACTGTAAACTTAACACGTACCGGTTTACCACGCTGCATACCGGGTTTCCACTTCGGCATGGTGTTTATCACACGGAGGGCTTCTTTATCCAGATACGGGTCAACGCTACGTACAACTTTCGCATCTACGATACTACCGTCTCTGTTGACAACGAACTGTACGATAACACGTCCTTGAGTTCCGTTTTCCTGTGCGATAGTCGGGTATTTGATGTTCTTTGCCAGATACTGCATCAAAGCAGCCTGTCCGCCCGGGAAGTCCGGCATGTTTTCTACAACTTCGAAAATTGTCTGTTCTTCCGGTTCGTCTTCAACAACCTGTACCGGTACATATTTTACTTCTACCGGAGCAACGTTGTCTTCATTGACAATGGTTGTTGTTTCATCAACTTCGACTTTATCATCAACGATCTCCAACAAATCTGCCACTTTCGGAGCTTCAGGTGGCGGTGGAGCCTGCTGTTCGGGGGTTTCAGTGATAGGAATGATTTCCTCTTCAAACACGACATCAGCTACAGCTTGGCTTGTGTCAATTTTCACGTCACGTTGGGTCCATTCGAACGCCACGAACATGAAAGCCAACACTACCACGTAACCGATAAGCAGCCATGTAGACTTCTTGCCTTCCAAGTCTGCCTTGGGTGATTTTTTAACTTCCATAAAATAATTAATATAATGATTAATAAAAAGTGTCTTTCTATGTGTCTCTGGGCAAATATAGTACATTTTCCATTAACCGTCCGCTTCTCCCCGTCTTTTTATCCGGCTTTTTAATTTTTTTAATCCTTTCGTGCTTACTTTATTCTTTTTCATACCGAACACTCGGTCTGTTTTCAAAATAAACGTATCTTTGGCGAATAAATCAGACGAACTGGATATGAAAAAGATAGTAATAGCAATCGACGGTTTCTCCTCATGTGGGAAAAGCACTATGGCAAAAGACCTTGCCCGTGAAATAGGATACATTTATATCGATAGCGGAGCCATGTATCGTGCAGTCACCTTATATAGTATAGAAAATGGTATTTTCAACGGTGACGTTATCGACACCGAAAAACTCAGAAATAAAATCAAGGATATTCATATTTCTTTCCGGCTGAACCCTGAAACAGGACGCCCGGATACTTACCTCAACGGTGTGAATGTGGAAAACAAAATCCGCACGATGGAGGTTTCATCCAAAGTCAGTCCTATCAGCGCACTCGACTTTGTGCGCGAGGCGATGGTGACACAACAACAAGCTATGGGGAAAGAAAAAGGAATCGTAATGGACGGCAGAGACATCGGAACTACGGTTTTCCCGAATGCCGAATTAAAGATTTTCGTAACCGCCTCGCCAGAAGTACGCGCCCAACGCCGCTATGACGAACTGAAGGCGAAAGGGCAAGAAGCCAGCTTTGACGAAATACTGGAAAACGTGAAGCAACGGGACTACATTGACCAAAACCGTGACGTAAGTCCGCTGCGCAAGGCTGAAGACGCCATCCTATTGGACAATACGAATCTGACGATCGAGCAACAGAAAAAGTGGCTGTTTGACAACTTCAATAAGGTGAGCGAATAACTTATCCCATGATTTAAGTAATACATAAGAGTTTTCAGTATGATCAAGGTAGAGATAGATAAAGATTCCGGATTCTGTTTCGGGGTAGTTACCGCCATTCACAAAGCTGAGGAGGAGCTGGCTAAAGGAGAAACGCTTTATTGCCTCGGAGACATTGTGCACAACAGCCGGGAAGTGGACAGGCTGAAAGCAATGGGATTGATCACCATTAATCGCGAAGAGTTCAAGCAGTTGCGAAACGTGAAGGTATTGCTCAGAGCACATGGAGAGCCACCCGAGACTTACATCATTGCCCGCGAAAACAATATCGAGATTATAGACGCGACCTGCCCGGTGGTGCTACGTCTGCAAAAGCGCATCAAGCAAGAATTCCTGCAAGACGAAAATCAAGAAAAGCAGATTATCATATATGGTAAGACAGGTCATGCGGAAGTGTTGGGGTTGGTGGGACAGACAGACGGCAAAGCGATTGTCATCGAAAAAGCCGAAGAAGTGAAGAAGCTGGATTTAAGCAAAAGCATACGTCTTTTTTCACAGACCACCAAGTCGCTCGATGAGTTCAGGGAGATTGTTGAGTACATCAAGGAGCATATATCACCGGATGCGACTTTCGAGTACTACGACACTATCTGCCGACAAGTTGCCAACCGCATGCCTAAACTCAGGGAATTTGCAGCTACGCATGATTTGATATTCTTCGTCAGCGGTAAAAAAAGTTCGAACGGAAAGATGCTGTTTGAGGAGTGCCTGAAAGTGAACCCCAACTCACATTTGATAGACAATGAGAAAGAGATAGACGTTTCCTTACTTCAAAACGTGCAGTCGATCGGTGTATGCGGAGCTACTTCCACTCCCAAATGGCTGATGGAAAAGATTTATAATCAAATCCAAGCACTTATAAAGAAGGACTGAGACAAGCAGCCGGCCTATTCATACATAAAAGAAAGAGTGCAAAGTAACCGATAAGGATAAAAAGAAAGCAAAGGAGAGCTTATTTGAACATTTTTAATGTTTTCCTCCTACGAAAAAAAACTTCATAAACTTTGCTTTCAACTTTTTATTGTACATTTGCCACGTCAAACTAATTAATAAAAAGATTGGATATGGGAACAGTAAAGTGTATCGGAATTTTGACCTCAGGAGGCGATGCTCCGGGAATGAACGCAGCTATACGTGCAGTGACGCGTGCAGCCATCTATAACGGACTACAAGTTAAAGGTATATATAGAGGATACAAAGGCTTGGTGACGGGCGAAATCAAAGAATTCAAAAGCCAGAATGTAAGTAACATCATCCAACTGGGCGGAACTATTCTGAAAACAGCGCGCTGTAAGGAGTTCACTACTCCCGAAGGACGTCAATTGGCTTATGAAAATATGAAGAAAGAAGGAATCGATGCCCTTGTTATCATCGGTGGTGACGGTTCGCTGACGGGTGCCCGCATTTTTGCACAGGAATTTGACGTGCCATGTATCGGACTGCCTGGAACGATTGACAATGACCTTTACGGAACAGATACGACTATCGGTTATGACACAGCTCTGAATACAATTCTGGATGCAGTGGATAAAATTCGCGACACAGCCACTTCACACGAACGCTTGTTCTTTGTAGAGGTGATGGGGCGTGATGCAGGTTTCCTCGCACTGAACGGAGCTATTGCTTCGGGAGCAGAAGCAGCCATCATCCCGGAATTCAGTACGGAAGTTGACCAACTGGAAGAATTTATCAAGAACGGGTTCCGCAAATCCAAGAACAGCAGTATCGTATTGGTAGCCGAAAGTGAACTGACCGGTGGTGCCATGCACTATGCCGAACGTGTGAAAAACGAATATCCGCAATACGATGTCCGCGTAACTATCCTCGGACACTTGCAGCGTGGCGGTAGTCCTACTGCTCACGACCGTATCTTGGCAAGCCGCTTGGGTGCAGCAGCCATCGACGCAATTATGGAAGACCAACGCAATGTAATGATCGGTATCGAGCATGATGAAATCGTTTATGTACCGTTCAGCAAAGCCATCAAGAACGACAAGCCTATAAAAAAAGACCTTGTAAATGTTCTGAAAGAGCTGTCAATCTAAGAGGAAATAACTTTCATTCAAATAAACAACCCTCGCTACAACTATTATGAAGCGAGGGTTATTTTGTTTTATGGAGGTTGCACAACCTCATTTCTACTTTTCACTCAAGCCATTGTGCCAACGACCGTTCCGTTATTTCCCACAACTGCTCTTTCTGTACATGATTAACATACTTATCCGATAAGTTTTTCCTATGGTTACTAACATAAAGTTGTCCCGTCACCCCGGCTTCCTTCTCGTCCAGCAGCAGGCCGATTGCAGTAGAAGCTCCTTCCCTCGGCTTACGGATAAAAGGACGGAAAAATATATCAGTCAAAGGGTCAAACCATTTATGCATAGTAATGATATCGGTAGAGACAACCCCCGGGTCGGCAGCATTGACTGTGATACCTTTCTCACGGAGCCGTTCGGCCAGCTCGATAGTAAACAATAACAAAGCCAGTTTGGTATTGCTATAAATAGGTATCCGCCAAAACTGCCCCTTCTTTCCCCTATGCAGGAAATCGGGAAAGTCAAGACGTCCGATTGCATACGTGCATGAAACCATATTGACGATCCGTGCTCCACGTACCATCACCGGGATCAGTTTGCGTGTCAGCAGGTAAGGAGCTACATAATTTACACTCACAGTCCGCTCAAACCCGTCGCTCGTGACAGAAAATCCCGTTTCCATCGTTCCGGCATTGTTCATCAATAAGTGAACAGGAAGTTTGCGTTCTAAAATCTGATTGGCAAAAAAGACGACCGACTTCATGGAAGATAAATCTACCGCTATTATTTCCAAATTAGGATTTCCCGTATCTTCAATTAACCGTTGGCGGACAGTCTCCGCCTTTTGAGGATTATAACAAGCCATTATTACCCGATAACCGACTTTGGCCACAGCACGGGTAATTTCTGTGCCCATACCTCCGTCGGCCCCGGTGATGATTGCCCATTTTACTTCATTCATTGCTTTTCAAGTTTTTCAATTTCCTTCTGCAAGCAGGAAGGCAGTGGTTCTTTCAAATGTTGATGGCAAGTCATCTCTATCGTGTACATACGTCCTATACAATAATTCCTATGCCCGCAGGTGCAACGAGCCCGCTCTTCCTGCGCCATCCGGTTGACAAATCCCGGTTCGTTGAGCAAAGCACGAGCCATCTGCACTGCATCAAAGCCGTCATCCAGCACTTCGTCTATTTTCTGACGGGAGACAAGACCGCCGACATAAATCAACGGAGCACCCGGAAGGGCTTCACGGAACTTTAACGCATCTTCAAGGAAATATGCTTCCTTGAAAGGCACGGACGGAATCATCCACTTTCCGAACATCCGCACACCGTACTTCAGCCACCAGCAGTCCATATAATAAGACATCGAACGGATGGGCATCGTTCCACGCATCACGTACATGGGTGCCTTGCTCACAAAGCCGCCACTCAACACCAATCCGTGAGCTCCAAGTTCCAGCAGACGCTTGGCCACTGGTATAGTTTCATCTATCTCCATACCACCTTTGAAGCCGTCGCGCATATTCATCTTGACCAGCACAGCCATATCACTGCCTGCCGTCTTCATGACTTCTTCCATCACCAAGTCCATAAAACGCATCCGGTTCTCCAAGGAACCGCCAAATTCGTCTTTCCGATGATTCGTATAAGGAGACAGGAACTGACTGATTAGATAACCGTGTCCGGCATGCACTTCCACAGCGTCAAAACCGGCTTCCCGTGCCAAGTTGACAGCATTTCCATAAGCTTTAGCCATCTCTGACAACTCCTCTTTCCTCAATCCGCGGACAAATGTAGGAGAGTAGAGATTGAATCCCGAAGAAGCGGATACAGGAGTGACCCCGCAAATATTTTTATGGGACATATTTCCGCAATGTCCTATCTGTATACCTACTGCAGCGCCTTCATCATGCACCGCTTTTGTCAATTCTTGTAACCCCGGAATAATAGACGGACGCAACCATAGCTGGCGGTCAAAAGAAAGTCCGCTTTGTGTCACAGCAGCATACGCCACCGTTGTCATGCCTACTCCGCCCGCAGCAACCGAGCGATGGTAGTCCAGCAACATTTGTGAAGGTTTGTTCCCCGGGCACATACTCTCAAAGGCCGCCGAACGAATCGTCCGGTTCCGCAACCTCAAGGGACCAAAAGTGACCGGAGTGAAAAGTTTAGATTTCATGGAATTAAAAATTATTCAAGTCTTATCTTATTTATTATAAATACGAGTTATAAATACAAGTCCGCCCTTAATAAAGAAAAGGAAATACCCGTTTCTTCTCCCCTACTGCTTCACCGAATTCTTCACGGTAACGGCACCAGATTGCATGGGCACGCGGAACGAGATTGGCAATCGTCCACCATAGAAATACCAGCCCGGAAAGCGAACAAGTGAGTATGGCCCAACCTGCCCATTCAACAATTTCGCCGAGATAATTGGCAGACGTAACATAACGATACATGCCTTTCTGCGGCAGATAATGCCGTGTATCCCCCGGCTTGCGTAAATGGCGGATGACATAATCTGAATGCCAGTTCACGATCATCCCCGTAAAAAACAGCAACGTACCTATTATAAACCATGGCGACATAAACCAATCGGGCTGATACATCGTTTCAGGGGCAAGATAAAATATCCATTCGCCCTGCATATAGCCATTCAGCAGATTAAAAAGAATACCCATCGACATGATAGCCAACGGCATTTTACTTTTTCCCGTCAGCAGCAAAGGGAAAATGAAGGAACGCTGAAAATAATGAATCTGAAAAAACAAGAAGAAAGTCAATATTACCGGTTCAAAACGACGTTCGGAATACATCCACATCCCACACATCACTATAAAGACCGGGGCCTCCATCAGTATCCAGGCTATTTTATTGGATATAGCCACTCCCCACGATGCTGTACGGAAAATGCCATATCCGGCTTTCACAAAATAAAGCGCGATAAAAACTATCAGGGCGATTGCACTCATCACACCCAAGAACAGATTAAAAGCTGCTAAACTCATATCAAAATTCTTTTGTAGTGTGCAAAAGTAAGAAAAATGAAAAGAATTACAACACAATATCCCCTTAAATAAAAAACTTATCGTTGATTTTGCGTTTTCTTGCTATTACAACAGAGGCATCTTGAGATTGATCATAAAAAACAGAATTATTTCTCAACGCTTTTTAATAGGTACATATGTCAATTCTTCGAGTACATTCTTGTAAGCAGGACGGATAATTCGCTTACCGTCGAAAGTCAACTCTTCATTGCGATGCGCACACCAACCCACGATGCGTGCCATGGCAAACAGAGGAGTGAAAATCTCCTGCGGCAGTCCTATCATTTCATAGACGAAACCGGAGTAGAAGTCTATGTTGCTGGAGACAGTCTTCCCGTTGTTCTTTACCCGTCCGAAAGTGGTGATGGCACGTTCTTCCAACAGTTCGAGGAAGGCAAATTCGCTTTCCCTTCCTTTCTCACGGGCAAGGTCGCGAGCCATCTCTTTTAGTAAAAGAGCGCGAGGGTCGGAAATGGTGTAAACGGCATGACCGATACCATAGATCAGCCCGGTTCTGTTGTACACCTCCTTATTGAGCATACGGGTGAAATAAGTGTCAATCTCATCTACATTGGTCCAGTCTTTGATATTCTCTTTCAGATGTTGGAACATATCGGCCACCTGTATATTCGCACCACCGTGAAGCGGACCTTTCAACGAACCGATACCTGCCGCGATGGCCGAATACGTATCCGTTCCGGTAGAAGAGGTGACGCGGACAGTGAACGTAGAGTTGTTACCGCCACCGTGCTCCGCCTGAAGAATAAGCAGCAGGTCGAGAGTGCGCGCATCCAGTTCGGTATAATCCTTTTTCAGCATATACAGAAAGTTCTCGGCTATAGACAGTTTTTCCTGCGGATGGCGAATATGCAGTGAACGTCCGAAAGTGGCGTGGCGGAGCATATTGTAAGCATAAGCAATGATTGTCGGAAACTTCGAGATCAGATCAATGCTCTGACGCATCAGGTTATCCCGTGACGTATCATCCGCATTGGCATCAAAACGGTACATTTCGAGAACGCTGCGTGAAAGAATATTCATGATATTATTGCCTTCCAGTTCGATAATATTCATCTTTGTCTTCTGCTCCAACGGCATATTGTCGTTAATCAGTTCGCAGAAAGAAAACAGTTCCTCCCTGTCCGGCAAGCGACCGGAGAGCAGTAGGTAAGCCACCTCCTCAAAGCCGAAACGTTTCTCCTTGATAATGGCATGTGCTATATCTTCCACATCATATCCGCGATAGAACAATTTGCCGGGTATAGGCTTCAGCCCACCACCCGGGATACGCTCATACCCCACCACATTACCTATTCTTGTCAGGCCGACCAGCACACCCGTGCCGTCTTCATTGCGTAGTCCGCGCTTCACGTCAAACTTGGGGAACAATTCATTATCAATTCGGGTAGCTTCCTTCATAGCTTCGGAAAGCTTGTAAATCAAGTATTCTTTCTTCATTTTTTTCTGGTATTAATTCATAGCTTTTGCTTTTCAATCCGTTCCACTATTTCATGTGTGAAAGCAGAAGTCGAGAGGGAAGTTCCGTTCGGCATAAAACGAGCCAAGTCATGCGTGGCGCGAGCCTCTAAGAAATTTTGCTCCAAGGCGGCCTCTATAAAAGCAGCAGCCTCGTTCCAACCGATATATTCGAGCATCAATACTGCCGAAAGTATAATGGAGCAAGGATTCGCTACATCTTTTCCCGCAATATCCGGAGCTGTTCCATGAGTAGCTTCAAAGATAGCATGACCTGTATTATAGTTGATGTTGGCTCCCGGAGCGATGCCGATGCCACCTACCATCGCCGCCAATTGGTCGGAGATATAGTCACCGTTCAAATTCAGAGTAGCTATTACGGAATATTCTTCGGGAATCAATAGAGTGTTCTGCAAGAAAGCGTCGGCAATGCAATCCTTTATCACCAACCTCCCCTCTGCCAAGGCATCGCCAAATTCACGCTGCGCCAATTCATAGCCCCACTTCTTGAAACCGCCTTCGGTGAATTTCATGATATTCCCTTTGTGCACCAATGTCACGGAAGGCAGATGCCGGTTGAGCGCATACCGGCAGGCAGCACGCACAAGGCGTTCCGTGCCTTCTCTTGATACGGGCTTCACACCGAAAGAAGATGTTTCAGGGAAACGTACCCTTGTCACACCCATCTCGTCTTTCAGGAATTTGTAGAGTTTACCGGCCTCCGGAGTTCCGGCTTCCCACTCGATACCTGCATAAATATCTTCCGTATTTTCACGAAACACATACATATCCACTTTCTCGGGTGCCTTTACGGGCGACTGCACCCCCGGATACCAGCGGACAGGACGGAGACATACGTATAAGTCAAGCGTCTGGCGCAAAGTCACATTCAGAGAACGAATACCGCCCCCTACGGGGGTTGTCAGCGGACCTTTGATACCTACCAGATATTCTTGAAAGGCTTTCAGCGTTTCATCGGGCAACCAAGAACCTGTCTCATTAAAAGCACGTTCACCTGCCTGCACTTCTTTCCATTCGATACGCCGTTTACCACAGTATGCTTTCCGAACGGCTGCATCCACAACAGCCTGCATGGAAGGAGTCACTTCGGCTCCTACTCCGTCTCCGGTAATATAAGGTACGGTAGGCACATCGGGCACCAGCAGCGTACCATCTGCTTTCATGGTTATCTTACTCATCGTCATCTTGCATTTAAGGCAGATCCGGCACGAAACCAAGCAATCTGCTGTTCATTGTATGTGTGCTGCACCTCGAAACTCTCTTTCGTGCCGTCTTCGTGATGAAGAACAACTGTCAGACGCCGTCCCGGAGCGAAATGCACCAAGCCAAGCACGGAAAGAATATCATGCTCACGAATCTTGTCGTAATCGTTTTTATCGACAAACGTCAAGGCAAGCATTCCTTGTTTCTTCAGATTCGTTTCGTGGATGCGTGCAAAACTTTTGGCAAGAATAACACGGACATTCAGAAAACGCGGCTCCATGGCAGCATGCTCGCGACTGGACCCTTCACCATAATTTTCTTCGGCAACAACTATTGAGGGAATACTCTGCGACTTATACATTTTCGCCGTGCCGGAGACCGGTCCGTAGGTATTTGTCAAGCGGTTCCACACCTTGTTTGTTTCACCGTTGAAAGCATTGACAGCTCCCATCAACATATTGTCGGAAATATTCTCCAAATGTCCGCGAAAGCGGAGCCACGAACCAGCCATAGAAATATGGTCTGTAGTACATTTGCCTTGCGCTTTGATTAGCAGGGGCATATTCAGCAAGTCCTGACCGTCCCAAGCAGGGAAAGGTATCAGCAATTGGAGACGTTGAGAATCCGGCTTCACCTTGATTTCGCGGTTTGTTCCATCCGGAGCAATATACCCTTCGTTGCCCTGTGTAAAGCCCCTCAAAGGCAATTCATCGCCAACGGGTTCCGTCAATTTTACCTTTTCACCGTTGTGATTCATCAACCTGTCTTTTAAGGGATTGAAACATAGATCGCCTGCTATGGTCAGTGCCATAGTCAGTTCGGGAGAAGCGACAAAAGCATATGTATTCGGATTGCCGTCGGCACGCTTTGCAAAGTTGCGGTTAAAAGAGGTGACGATGGAATTCTTTCGTGTCGGATCGTTCGTTTCACGTCGCCACTGACCGATGCACGGACCGCAGGCATTTGCCATGATTGTAGCCCCAATCTGCTCAAAAGCGCCAATCATCCCATCCCTCTCGGCTGTAGCGCGAATCTGCTCCGAGCCAGGATTCACTATCAGCGGAGCTGCCACATTCAGTTTCTTTTCGACCACCTGCTTTGCCAAAGAAGCGGCACGGCTCAAATCCTGATAAGAAGAATTAGTGCACGAACCGATGAGCCCGACTTCCATCTTACGAGGATAGCCGTTCAGCAATACTTTCTCTGCAAACTCGGAGATAGGCGTGGCAGCATCCGGCGTGAAAGGACCGTTTATATAAGGTTCAAGTTCCGCCAAGTCAATTTCAATAACACGGTCATAATATTTAGTCGGCTCGTCCGTCACCACGTCATCTGCCCGAAGATCGACACCGACAGCTTTCGCCAAGTCGACTACACAGTCTCTTCCGGTAGCCCTCAAATAAGCAGCCATGCGCTTGTCGAACGGGAAAAGTGAGGCAGTAGACCCCACCTCGGCACCCATATTGCAAATGGTAGCCTTGCCGGTCGCGGAAAGAGATTCGGTGCCGGGACCGAAGTATTCGATAATGGTGTTCGTCCCTCCTTTCACGGTAAGCATGCCGGTCAGTTTCAGTATGATATCTTTCGGAGATGTCCAACCGTTCAGCTTACCGACCAAACGGACACCAATGATTTTCGGCATTTTCAGTTCCCATTCCATACCGGTCATCACATCCACGGCATCCGCCCCACCCACACCGACAGCTATCATACCCAGCCCACCGGCATTGGGAGTGTGAGAGTCCGTTCCTACCATCATCCCACCGGGAAATGCATAATTTTCGAGTATCACCTGATGGATAATACCGGCTCCTGGCTTCCAGAAACCGATACCGTAACGTGAAGATACATCGCGAAGGAAGTCGTACACTTCCTCATTGGTCATATTTGCTGTGGCTATATCCTCCATGGCCCCCTTATAGGCTTGTATCAAGTGGTCGCAATGTACGGTAGAAGGTACTGCCACCCTGTCTTTGCCCGCATTCATAAATTGGAGCAGAGCCATTTGGGCTGTCGCATCCTGCATAGCCACCCGGTCGGGTCGGAAGTTCACATAATCCTCTCCCCGTTTGTAGTCTTTCATATCCGCCGCATCATAAAGATGAGTATACAAGATTTTCTCGGCCAACGTCAGAGGGCGTTTCAATACCGCTCGCACGCGTTCTACCTTTCCTTTATAGGCAGCGTAGAAGGCTTTTAGCATAGTCACATCATATACCATATCACTTTTGTTTTTAGTCTATCCATTAAAATAACGAACGCCATTCGGATAATGTTTAACAAAACGAAATATTTTTCGCCTCAGAAAGAAGAATTGTTACCTTTGCCCCTATTATGAATAATAGTCCGATAGCCGTTCTTCAGCAGCAACAACTCCTTCTACGGATGGAGTACGAATACGAGAAAGAAGAGTTCAAGCGGCAGACCGAAACGATGGGCGTTGCCAGGAAAGTGAAACGCGGTCTGTGCTGGTATCCTGTCTCTCTCGGCCGAAGTTACTACAATTCTCTGAATCAGTTAGTAATAGATATTACACGTACCGAAAATAAAGAAGTGGAACACTCTTTCGAGTTCGGTCGTCCCGTCTGCTTTTTCCATCAGTCGCTTGACGGAAAGATAAAGTATATGAATTTCATCGCCACCGTCAGCTATGCCGATGAAGAGCGGATGGTGGTGGTGCTGCCCGGAGCGGGAGCTTTAACAGAGTTGCAAACTCCCGACAGACAGTTGGGCGTGCAGCTCTACTTTGACGAAACGTCCTATCGCGCCATGTTTGAAGCGTTGGAGGATGTAATCCGCGCCAAAGGTAACCGGTTGGCCGAACTGAGAGATACGCTGCTCGGCACACAAAAGCCCGGATTCCGCGAACTGTATCCGATGCGTTTCCCATGGTTGAACAGTACACAGGAAACGGCTGTCAACAAGGTACTTTGCACACGTGACGTCTCCATCGTGCATGGTCCTCCGGGAACTGGAAAGACAACAACGCTCGTTGAAGCTATCTATGAAACACTGCACCGAGAGCCGCAAGTGCTTGTCTGTGCACAAAGCAATACTGCCGTCGATTGGATTTGCGAGAAGTTGGTAGACCGTGGCGTGGCAGTGCTCCGCATCGGAAATCCTACGCGGGTAAACGACAAAATGCTCTCTTTTACTTATGAACGACGGTTTGAGAGCCATCCGGCTTATCCTGAGTTGTGGGGAATCCGCAAATCTATCCGCGAAATGAGCGGCCGGATGCGCCGGGGAAGCTATGCCGAACGGGAAGGAATGCGCAGCCGCATGAGCCGCCTGCGCGACCGTGCCACGGAACTGGAGATACTCATTAATGCCGATCTTTTCGACAGTGCCCGTGTAGTTGCTTCCACCTTGGTAAGCAGCAACCATCGACTGCTCAACGGGCGGCGTTTTTCCACCTTATTTATAGATGAAGCAGCCCAGGCACTCGAAGCGGCCTGTTGGATCGCCATCCGCAAGGCAGACCGCGTAATCCTTGCCGGAGACCATTGCCAGCTTCCACCTACCATCAAATGTATAGAAGCCGCGCGCGGTGGACTGGAACGCACGCTCATGGAAAAGGTAGTGCAGCAGAAACCGGCTGCAGTTTCACTTCTGAAAATGCAGTACAGAATGCACGAAGCCATCATGCAGTTTCCTTCCGACTGGTTCTACCACGGAGAGTTAATGGCTGCTCCCGAGGTGCGCAATCGCGGAATTCTCGATTTCGATACGCCAATGAATTGGATAGATACCTCAGAAATGGACTTCCACGAGGAATTTATAGGCGAGAGTTTCGGAAGAATCAATAAGCAGGAAGCAAACCTGCTTTTACAGGAACTGGAGGCATATATCAACCGAATCGGCAAAGACCGGATACTGGATGAAAGGATTGATTTCGGTCTCATTTCGCCATATAAGGCGCAGGTGCAATATCTGAGAAGTAAAATCAAAGGAAGCAGTTTTCTGCGTCCTTTCCGTAGTCTCCTCACCGTGAACACGGTAGACGGCTTTCAGGGGCAGGAACGAGATGTTATCTTTATCAGCCTTGTACGTGCCAACGAGGACGGGCAGATAGGATTTCTGAATGACCTGAGAAGAATGAATGTAGCCATTACG
>CAKUYM010000060.1 GCA_934716785.1 uncultured Bacteroides sp.
CAATAAGAATGTAGTTATTCGCATAGTTCTATAAAATAGGTTAACATGGGATTTTTTTAGCTTATAGTCATCCCCGGTTGATTTATTTTTCATATTTTTACGATTAGATTTTATTAAAAGTTTTTTCACTCTCGGGTGAGAAAATTTATCTCACGATCGGCAGGTATTGGTAGTACTTGCCGATTCCGTTTTCAGGCAACTTCTATTTATTTACATAGGCATTCATTTTTATAATTGAACAAATTATTTCAGATAAATCACATCAGCCTCATCATCTCGCCGGAACGAGAAACCGACTTCCCTTTGAAGTACTCGCAATGCGTAATCCACCCCGTCGATCAGCCGGAACTTTCCATTCAGTCTTGGATTGGCTATTCGTGGGTTTTCTTTCACAAAGCGAACATCATAATAAATCTCAAATTGTTTCAAGACATCATCAAACGATAGGTTTTTGAAACAATAAAGCCCGTCACGCCAACGGTAACTTTCCATATCATCAATGTGTTTGCGAGTGAGAATGCCATTTTGCAATACTGCCTTATCTTCGGGATAGAGCGTCATATCTTCATAAGCGGTATGCACCTTCACCTTGCCTTCAATCAAAGCAGTTTCAAAAATTTCCGTTTCAGCATAAGCGCTAATGTAAAACTTAGTTCCCAATACTTCCACATCTCCTTTAGTCGTCTTGACAATAAACGGTTTCTCTTTATTCTTACTCACCTCAAAATAGGCTTCGCCATCCACCTTCACGATCCTTTGACCGGTCATTTTGAAACTTTGGGGATATTCCATTTTGGTTTTAGCATTCAGCCACACCTTTGTTCCATCCGACAATGTCAAATGAACGCGTTGCCCCTGAGGAACGAGAACCGTATTCATCGCATCTTTTTCAAAAGATTGTTGTAAGAAATATGTAGTTGTAAGTATGGTAAGTATCACAATTGCCGCAATACCGGAAAACGCAACCGCAACTCTATGCCATGGAATATGGAATCGGGTACGTTTTTTTTCACAAGACGGCTCCCCATGAAGCAGAATTGCATCAAAAAGTTTGCGTTCGCGGAAAAACTCACAACGATGTTCGTCGCATTCGTCCATCCAAAGACGAATTTTCTTTTCCTCTTCAAGCGTAGTTTCATTATTGAAGAAACGATATAAAAGTTCTTTATCCAAATTCATCATAAACTTATATAAAATGGCACATTATACCATTGCCTTTTATAATAAAGCACACGATGAAAGGAAATCCCTAGTTAATAGATGCAAAAAAATCAATGGTAAATAAGATAAACCAAAAGAGGCAGGAAGTCTTTCAATGATTTTTTAAGAGATTCGGTCGCCTTACCCATATGATATTCAACCCCTTTGACTGATATATTCATCTCCGAAGCAATCTCGCGATAACTCTTCTCTTCAAAACGCCGCATAATAAAGACTCTTCTTGTTTTCTCCGGCAGTTTGTTCAAAGCATGTTCCACCAATTGCCTCATTTCCTTGGAAAAAAGTTCCTCCGGGTTGGACGCTTCCAAAGTAGATATCTGTATCGAAAGTTTCCATGCTTCATGCTCTTGCAATTGTTCTGAAGCTGTTTGATAATATTGTTGATCCCGAAGATAATTCAAACACTTATTTTTAATTGTAGTAAAGATATAAGCAGGAGGATTTATCTCCAACAAACGAGTCCGGTTTTCCCAGTAATAAGTCATAGCCTCCATCACAATATCCTCCGCTTCCATATAATTCTCCACATAAGTATAGGCGAAACGGACAAAGCGTTGATGATACTCTGTAAATAGTTTATTAAAAGAGGTGAGCTCAATACTGTTATCACACAGATTCATTTATTTTTCTTTTAAGCATTTGTAAAACATAACAAATATATATTTTCTTTACCAAACCACAAAACAGAATCCATATTTTTTTAAATACATAAAACAAAGAGGCGGTTCGAAATTCGAACCGCCTCTTCACTATATATTCTAATATGACAATTAGAGTTTCGGACCGGCAGCAACCAAAGCCTTACCAGCTTCGTTACCTGTAAACTTAGCGAAGTTCTTGATGAAACGTCCAGCCAAGTCTTTAGCTTTCTCTTCCCATTTGCAAGCACATTCGTAAGTGTCGCGCGGGTCAAGGATCTTCGGATCAACACCCGGAAGTTCTGTAGGAACAACAAAGTCGAAGAAAGGAATAACTTTAGTAGGAGCTTTGTCGATAGAACCGTCAAGGATAGCGTCGATGATACCACGAGTATCTCTGATAGAAATACGCTTGCCTGAACCATTCCAACCTGTGTTAACCAAGTATGCCTTAGCACCTGCCATTTCCATCTTCTTAACCAATTCTTCTGCATATTTAGTCGGGTGCAGTGACAAGAAAGCAGCACCGAAGCAAGCAGAGAATGTCGGAGTCGGTTCAGTGATACCACGTTCTGTACCTGCCAATTTAGCAGTAAATCCAGACAGGAAGTAGTACTGAGCTTGTTCAGGGTTCAAGATAGATACCGGAGGCAATACACCGAATGCGTCAGCAGACAAGAAGATAACTTGTTTTGCGTGAGGACCTTTAGAAACAGGTTTAACGATGTTTTCGATGTGATAGATAGGATAAGAAACACGAGTGTTTTCTGTTACGCTCTTATCAGCGAAATCGATCTTACCGTTAGCGTCAACTGTTACGTTTTCAAGCAAAGCGTCACGTCTGATAGCATTGTAGATATCCGGTTCGCTTTCTTTGTCAAGGTTGATAACCTTAGCATAGCAACCACCTTCGTAGTTGAATACACCTTCGTTATCCCATCCGTGTTCGTCATCACCGATCAACTTACGTTTCGGGTCGGTAGACAAAGTAGTCTTACCTGTACCAGACAGACCGAAGAAGATAGCAGAGCTGGTTCCTTCCATGTTCGTATTGGCAGAGCAGTGCATAGAAGCGATACCACGCAGCGGGTTCATGTAGTTCATGATAGAGAACATACCCTTCTTCATTTCACCACCGTACCAAGTATTCAGGATAACCTGTTCTTTAGTCTTCAAGTTGAATACAGTAGCAGTTTCAGAGTTCAAGCCCAGTTCTTTGTAGTTGTCAACTTTAGCTTTAGAAGCGTTGAAACATACGAAATCGGGTTCTCCGTAGTTAGCAAGTTCTTCAGCAGTCGGGCGGATGAACATGTTAGTTACGAAGTGAGCCTGCCAAGCTACTTCCATGATGAAACGCACTTTCATACGAGTTGCAGCGTTAGCGCCACAGAAAGTATCAACAACGAACAGACGTTTGCCTGACAATTGTTTCACAGCTTTAGCTTTCAAGTCAGCCCAAGCCTCTTCAGTACAAGGTTTGTTGTCGTTTTTGTATTCGTCAGAAGTCCACCATACAGAATCAGCAGAAGCTTCATTCTTAACGAAGAATTTATCTTTAGGAGAACGGCCGGTATAGATACCTGTCATTACGTTAACAGCACCTAATTCAGTTACTTGACCTTTTTCATAGCCTTCCAAACCCGGTTTTGTTTCTTCAGCGAACAAAACATCATAAGACGGATTGTGCAAAATCTCGGTCACACCTGTGATACCGTACTTGCTTAAATCTAAATTTGCCATTTTCTTTGAATTAATTTAATTGGTATTTTGTTTATTATCTCTTTTCACTCTTGACTAAGAAAGGAAGTTGGGACACCCCCCTTGTAAATCCGGTACAAAAGTAATACTTTCTTTGGAAAGGAAGAAGGTATTAGAGAAATTTTTCCCTAATTGAATCTCTTTTATAAATTCCTAACAATATCTGCAAACTGAACGTTGCAATTTGAAAGATTATCACTTACTTTGCAGGTCGGTATGCTTTCAATACTATGAAAATGAAATGAAATTATGATTAAACTATAATATAATATGAAAGTAATTGATTTTAGTAAAACAAATTCGATTTTAAACCAGTACATATCCGAAATCAGAAACGTAGAAGTTCAGAATGACCGTCTGCGCTTTCGTCGCAATATCGAACGTATCGGGGAAATCATGGCGTATGAAATGAGCAAAGAGTTCGCTTACTCTGTAAAAAACATCCAGACACCACTGGGAGTGGCTCCTGTCAGTACTCCAGACAACAATTTGGTTGTCAGCACTATCCTGCGTGCAGGTCTGCCTTTCCATCAAGGTTTCCTGAGCTACTTCGACAAAGCCGAGAACGCATTTGTGTCTGCCTACCGCAAGTATAAGGACACATTGAAATTTGATATACATATAGAATATATCGCTTCTCCCCGCATCGACAATAAGACTCTGATTATCACCGACCCGATGTTGGCTACCGGAAGCAGCATGGAACTGAGCTATCAGGCAATGCTTACCAAAGGCCATCCCGCCGAGATCCATGTAGCTTCCATCATTGCCAGCCAACAGGCTATCGAGCATATCAAGAATGTATTCCCAGAAGACAAGACCACCATCTGGTGTGCCGCTATCGACCCTGAAATCAATGAACATTCTTACATTGTTCCCGGACTGGGTGATGCGGGCGACCTTGCTTACGGAGAAAAGGAGTAGTTAAAAAGCAAGGACAGGACGCACATGCCCGTCGTTGCACTTAAACATTTTGAAACAGTCCACCCAGCTGGAGGAAGACACGCTCCAGTACTGTGCGTCTTTGAGCGAGCCCTCTGAAGACGTCCAAAACCAACCGACATAGAATATGTTTTTACTATCATCGGCAATATGCGTCATCCACCTATTCAGAGCAGCGGAGACATTACCATTACCTTGATTAGACCAAGAGATATAATCGCTGTTTGTTGAGGATGTTTGCTCTTCCGACTGTGCCAAAACTAAGCAACCGCCCAAATTTTGCATGATGTCCCACCATTGCCCGGAGGAAGGAAGATACCAGCCTGTGGTATTACGGGGCGCTTTGTGTTCACTCTTCGAAGCATTCCAGCCGTCAACAGCCTTGAAGGCTGGATACTTGTTAAAATTGCGACGATTGGCACGGATGTGCTCGTAGTTGCCATAGCCGCTAATGTCATTGTAGTTATCCCGCTTCGAATTACATTTCGTCAGGCCCTCGTCCCCATCCGGTCCCCACGATAAAGCATCGGTAGAGGCATTCTTTACCGCCAGCACAAGACCATGCACATTCCCATTGCCCAATTTAGTCTTCTCGGCAGCGCCGATACGATTGGGGTCTGTCTGGAAAACGATGCCGATAACCTTCCTGCTTGCGCCGTTATTCGATTTGAGCACGGGAGCAGGCTTCGGGTTTGCGATCTCCATACTGCCATTAGGGAAGAGTTTGCGCAGACCGCCGTCGCTCCAAGTTCCATCGGAGTAAAAGTAGTCACCGATTTTAAGTTCATCCGCTTTGAAAAACTTCACTTCCTTGGAGGTGACATTGCTCACACCACCGTCATTCCACGTGCTGCCGCTCACCGGCCGCACGTCTATTCCGTCTGCTTTTACGGTGACGGCGTAGGTGTATCGCTTGTTCGCTTCGAGATTACCCACGACATCCGTTTCGGGGATATAAACAAAAGCCTTTCCCCCTATGCCTATCCGAACGAGCGGTTTTCCAGTCATATTCTGCGGTACCACCACCGCCTCAAATTTCTTTGACGCAACATCGTAATACGGCTTTATCTCGCCATCCGACCGGTCTGCCACCCCCACCATGCCGCCGCTGAAGTAGGCTTCAGAGTCTCCGAGAAGGGTGACGGTCGCACCATCTATTACCTCATCCGTGATGCCATCGCCCGCCGCAAGCGTGAACTCGACTTTAGCCATGCGGTGGTTGAAACGGAGGTTGACGGCTTGGTCATAACGCCCCATGGTGGTGGCGTACAAGAGGTCGAAGTCGGCATACCCGCCACTTTGATCGGAGATATCGACATTCGGGTCGAATATATTCGGAGTCCATGCCGTGATGCGTGTCTCGGCGGTACTCTTCCAATAGATGGTGTTCTCGGCATCTGCCGGTTCCGCCTTACCGGAAGCATCCATCACGTATTTCTTGGGGCTGAGCATATCTCCCAGCATTACCCCTATTTCCTCAGCGCCCGTCCACGTGTCCTTACCACCGACGCGGGTCTGCGGTTGCGCCACCTCCGCTGTCAGTTGTAACGGGTACTTGCCGTCGAGTAGGAACGTAGCATCTCCCGTCTCCTCCTTGCTGCAAGAGGAGAGCAGTCCGCCGATGAGTACCCAAACCGGCAACCAACTGCTGAAATGTAGATGTCTTATAGAATATCTTGTTCTTTTCATATCATCATCTTTGTTTTATACGGTTAGAAAGCACACACGGCACGTGCTATACAAGCCTCATTCTTGGAGCTTTTTTTTCCAAAAGCACCGTAGGAATGCAAGTTATAAGCGCTTTGAGCGTGAATCTCCGAAGAAGACCAGTAAGTTTTGTAGTTATTGCGCTCTCCAAAAACGTCACCGCCAACGGCAGAGATGGAAGCATCGACTATATTTCTGGTTTCACTGTAAGATTCACCAAATATGTGTATAATGTCATCCACATCCTTGTAGCAAAGCATGTGCAGTTCCTTTGCCGAGGGGATGTACCATCCGGTGCTGTTTGCCGGTGCAGGATTCTGTGCGATAAATGTTTTCAGGAGCTCAGCAGGATTGACTAAGAGCTCTGTTTTGCCGTTTGCCGTACAATAATCGTTATACGCACACAGCACTTTCGTATTTTGGTAACCGAGAATCCGGTTGAGAGTTCCGAATTTATCTCCAATAGACACACGAACGGACACATAGTCGGCCTTGTCGACCGGGTTGAAATTCGTTCCGCTTTGAAAATCCGCCACTCCGTCGCAAACGTTTTGCCATGTAATGTCGCCCGAAGAAACATTTTTAATCGATACGACCAGGCCATGATTACAACAGGGGTGTTCTTTCGCCCTAATCTTGTCGAAAGCCAAAGATGCCGGCGTGGCTCGTCCTTCTGTTTCAGTCTCGGCAGGTGTCCAAAAGACGATGCCCGCCACGCTTGCTTTCTGCTCCTCAGTCAAGGCTGTCCCTTTGGGCAACAGATTGCCGTCGATGAGCAAGTAATCGCCCCGCTGCAGCGTGTAGTCCTTTACAGTTGTCACTGCGCCGTCTACCTTGTATTTCTTGTAACTGCCGGTGGCAAACCCGGACGGAGTGATGGTGAACACCTTACGTCCGCCATCATAGCTTCCTTCGATAGTCGGTGCGGTTGTTGTGTGATTCACCAAGTAACGGTATGTGCCATCGTTCATGCGCAGCGGCTTGGTGATGCCGGAGAATAATGTAGTGCCGAGTGACACAGCGTAATCGGGAATCCTCGCGTCGGTGAACTTGTATTTAACGGTATTCGGCATCTCGATGACAGCCAACGCCATGCGGTGCGTCATAGAGAAGGATAGTCTGAGCGTATTGTTCGTACCTGCCGTAGCATTGCCCTTGGCAGTCATCAGGTCACTCTTCGTATAGTTGGTATAAGCGCTTTGGTTTTCTTGTGGCTGCCACGAGGCGATGAGCGGAGCGAAGAACTCCGCATCGGTCGGGGCGTTACCCGTAAAGGCTGCTGTCTTTCCGTCCATGCTCGCCTGATAGGGATAGTAGAGATAATAGTGCTCGTCCGACAGTCCTCCCGCAAGTGCCGTGCCGCCATCGGGTTTCCATACGAGGTCGCCCGTGGTTGCATCCGTCTCGGCGGTCAGCTTCACGTTGGCATAAATTATCTTTCCACCGCGCGCCACGAAGAGTCCGCAGGCATCGCCTTCGGTAAACTCGGTGGTGTAGCCGTTCTCCACGGCACGGGTAGCAGAAGCGATGTTCGGTTCATCGCTTATCGCAGAAGCATAGCCTCTGTCAGTAACGGTGACGGACAGCTGTTGCGCTTCGTTTGGAACGAATGTCATTTCATCGGCGGTACAGGACGCAAGCAACAGCGTCGCCGCCAGAATAGGATATAAAATTTGTCGCTTTGTCATAGCTTCCTCTTTTAATTTAATGTGATTAAAAAGCGCAACACGCCGATTCCCTCGCCGCGCTTACGCCTGACGGACGGCGGTGGCTTTCAAACATCACTGCATCTTCGCGTCGCCCGAATGACTTCCACCGTCGTTCCAGTTCTCGATGGTGCTTCCGCTGACGGTCAGCCCCGTCTTCTTCACCGTAATAGTATAGGTATAGGAGTAACCGGCTTCAAGCGCAGGCTTGATCATATTCTTGTTGGAGTAGGTCTGCCCCTCCCCATCATCGGGAGACACCTCGAAATTCAGATTATCGGCAAGTGTCTGCGGAAGCAGAATCATGGTAAGGGTCATCACGCCCGTTGCGACATCATAGTCCGTCACACACTTGTCCGTGACTGTTTGTGTCGTAGGGGTGGGATATGTGGATTCGCGCAACATCCAGTCGTTCACTACGTTGCCCGTTGCCGTGGCTGTTCCGGTCAATATATCGAACGTCCCCTCGTGAATCAGTCCGCCCAACTTATAGTTGGCGAATCTCAACACACCGGGTTCAGTGAAACCATCGGTATTCGATGCCTGCACTTTGAGGATAAGACGAGTCATCTTATGCTTGAAGGAACAGTCACTGCCGCCTGTGGCAGTGTTGTCCGTGAAGCTGATAACAGGATTGCTTTTACTTCCCTTGGCACCTGTGGCATAGATGTAATCTATATCTTCCTGCTTCGTCACCGAATGTTGCTTGTCCGTGTTTACCGTAATTTTTCCATTGTCGCCCGGAAGATTGTACACATTGACGCTTGATGCATAAGGCGCATAGGCAGCAAAGGTAAACTCATCGGAAGCATCCTCGAAGAAGATACCGTCTCCCACCGTCATCGGGGTAAAGTCGGCGCTGATGCCGGTGCTCGTGGTCTCATAGCCCACGTTCTTGTATTTGTTGCCCATGGTTGTAGTCGTTCCGGAGGCATCCACCGCCATCACACCAATCCGGTCGGCGTTCCAAGTGTCGTCCACCGCACGTGTCTTAGGGCTGCTCACACCTGCCGTGATTCGTGCCGCCACGAGACCGCTCTTCGGTTCCTCGTTCTCATTCTCGCACGCAACCAATATCGCTGTCGCCGCAAGAATAAAAAGTTTCGTATTCATCTTCATAACGCTGTTTTTTATTTAATGATTGATATTGCTTTTTTTGATTGTTCAGTTCGCATCCACGTCACCGCCATCCTTCTCGTTCCAGTCTGTGATAGTGGCATTCGTAACGCCCGCCTTTATCGGGAGCAGCAAATTGCCCGTGAGTGTCATCGGCTCCGTCCGGTCGTTGAACGCGGCGAGTTGCCCTGTGATGTCACTGTCTATCTGCTTCGTGTCACCGTTGCTGAAAAGAATGGACACCGTGAGTGTGCGGCTTGCCGAGGGAACGACTCCGAGCAGACGGAAAGAGGTGGTAAACTTACTTTCGTTTTGGACAAGGATATTTTGAGTTTTTGCCACCGCACTGCGCTCCTCCGTTACGATGTCGACCTCCGAAGCCACCCCGTCGAGCGTGGCAGTGGCCGATTGCACGCGACTATAATCGCCCTCCGTCACCGAAAGTTCCACATTCAGCAACCTCACGAGCTGTTTTACCGGAACGGTCACTCTCAGCGTGTCGTCCGCCGTCACGTCAATGGCTTGGTGCGCAGTAAAAAGATAACCCGGCATGGGTTCCCGGTATCCCGTTTTGCTCTCCGCTACCGTAGCCGTGTTACCGCTGACGCCGATATGTTCAGGGGTATTGTATGCCATCAGCTCGTAACGGCCTTGCGGCAACAAAGTCTTGAACATATTGATAATTTCACTCACGCTCTGCTCCTCTGTTCCCACACGGAGCGTGTAGCTTTGCGGCATCACCGCCTCTGCGCTCTTGCCACTCCAGTCGGTGGTCACGATTACCACTCCCTTGTCGGGATGGGGCGTGTTAAATAATTCATCCTTTACGCAGGAAGTAAACGATGACAGCACGAGAGCCGCTGTCAGAATCGCTGTATAATGTGTTTTCTTATTTCTCATTGCCATATTCCTCCGTGTTTAAAATAGGTTCCACACCAATAACACCCCGAGGTGATTCACGCCCCAGTAGTTCTTGTTCTCTTTACCCTTTTTCACTCGCACACCGTTGATGACTTGGTATTTATCGAACTCCGCATGGGTGCACCCCGCTCCTATCGAGAAGTCGAGCGAGAAGTTACGACCGAGAGGCAACATACAACCTCCCGTCAGGCCGCCGCCCATGAGATCGCCTTGCTTGCCCGTGCCGGAGAGCTTATAATTGAAAGATCCCGCATGATACATCGCACCGATATACCCCCGCATCTCCGCACCGAGATGATAACGCACCTCAGGCGAGATCTCCCAAAAGGCGTAACGACGATTCTTATTATCCCAGCTCCAGGAAGTCCAAGTACCGTTCAGCAATATGCTCCATTCTTTGTTTATGCGCCATTCCACACCGAGATCGGGAGTGAGCGTGGCCCAACGCAGCAAGTTGGCACGCAAAGCGAAAGTATAAGGCGCGGACAGGGAGACTACCTCTTCGACCAGCACCCGGACTTGTTCTTCAGCCGGCACTTGTTTTCGTCCAGCCTGTTCGGCGGCAGAACATTCGGCTTCCGCCTTATCACGTGCCGCCCGCTCTTTGGCAAGGCGATCCGCTTCAGTTTCCGCCTTGCGCCGCGCCTCCGTATTCTTGTCAGGCACCGTTGTTTTTCCGGCAGGAATTGTCAGGCATACGGTCACAAAATCACCGTCGCCGGCATGGTTGCGTGTAATAAAACTTTCTTCTTTTATTCCGGTACGGACAATCAGTTCCGACTTGACGCGGTTGGAACGAATCTTCGCTGTGGCGAGATTCTCGGCTTCGTTGCCTAAGGATTTGCAGTAGCCGTCTACGCGAAGAGGCAACCGCCCATTCATAATATCCGGTTTGTTACTCTCAATGCACTCCAAAAGACGCACGAGTTCCCGGCCATTGCCGTTCCATGGCACATAGAACATGTCCTTCTGTGGCACGAAGCGGAACGTGTAGGTCGTGTCGTTTTTCTGCTGTGCAAAGACAGGAAAAGCAGCCGCCGTCAGCCACGAAAGCAAGATAAAAAATAGGATTCTTTTGCTCATTGTTTATATGCTTTTTAGATTTCCAACCCGGATTTCTTCCGGACTTCTGCATACAAAATAAGCAAAGAAAATTCATTCCATCCTCAATTTTTAATTACAGGAACTATCTTAATTGTCAAATTAGCATATCTTTGTCGTTTAGAATATTTCATTTTGTCGTTCAAGCTATTTTTTGTCGTTTAAGCAATTTCCCCTATCAACGATAACTTGAATAATCATCATAAATTTTTACGATATTGCTGTGGTGACATTCCCATTTGCTTCTTAAAGAATGTACCGAAATAAGAGGCGTTGGGAAAACCGAAAGCATTCGAAATCTCCTGAATGTCCAGTTGGGTATTTTTAAGCAACGAAATACTTTTGCGGATAATCGCCTTGAAGACCAGTTCCTGCACGGTATATCCGCAAATGCTCTTTGACACAGCCGAAAGATACTTCGGAGACAGACAAAGTTTGTCGGCATAGAACTCCACCCCACGCTCCCGCATGTAATATTTCTCTATCAGTTGGAGCAGACGGACAAAGATCTCTTTCTTACGTCCTCCCGCCTCTTGCCCGTCACCGACAAGTTTGCGGTTGTAAGCCGAACAGATACGGTACGTCAGCGCAAGCAGAAGCAACTTCTGCTCATAAAGTTTAAACAGATTGTTATCGTCCGGCAAGGTACTGTCCAGCAGAGACATATATTTCACAATTTCCCCTTCTTCGCCTGTAGTCCACACGCAGCAGGGCTCTTCGGGGGTAATCCGCGAATACATATACATCATCACGACCGCATTCCCCATAATGTCACGGATAGGCTCTATCTGATAGATAAGAATCTGCACCTCCATATCCATCGACTCCTGCAATACCTGAAACTCGCCGTCTTCGGGAATAAACAAACTTTCGCCCGCTTTGGCGGTATGGGGCTTCTGATTCAGCAGGAACCGGAAACTGCCCCGGTGGCAGACAACCACTCCCAACCCTTTCATGTGAAAGAGTCTTTTCAATGAAGAGGGGAAGGTTGCAAATACACCCCTCGAACTACATATATTTTTCCCGCTCAACAAGTCGCGGTCAAACTGCCATAAACAGTCTTGCCGGGTATCCATGACACTAACAATATATTAACATGAGTTCAAAATAAAAATTAAAAATACTCATTTAGGATGACTTTTGCAAAAAAATCATGTATCAACAAAGGAAAAAGTGCCATTTTCTGTTACATCCTTATAATGTCGTTCTATAAATGTATCGGTAATCAATGTCAAAGCTCCATCACCAGTGATGTTGCAAGCTGTACCGAAGCTATCCTGTAAAGCAAAAATTGCTATAAGCAGAGCCGTACCCGCATCATCGAATCCAAGTACGGAAATGACAATGCCCAATGATGCCAGTACAGTTCCTCCGGGAACTCCGGGTGCACCTACAGCAAATACTCCTAAAAGGAATATGAATAAGACGAGAGCTGAAAGTTCCGGTAACCGACCGTAGAGCAATTGGGATACCACACACACAAAGAATACCTCAGTCAGTACGGAACCGCAAAGATGTATGTTTGCGAACAGGGGAATAGAGAAATCCGAGGCTTTCTTGTCCAGTACAGGACTCTTACGTATACATTCCAAAGCTACCCCCAATGTAGCGGCAGAAGACATGGTCCCCAACGCCGTGAAATAGGCAGGCAGGTAGAATTTGAGTACTTGCCAACTGTTCTTCTTAGAATAGAGAGCCGCTAATCCATAAAGTAACAACAGCCACACGTAGTGGCAAACTATAACAATCAATATCACTGGTAGGAATATTCCCAACCGAGATATATTTCCTTCATAGGATAGCACACAGAAATTGGCAGCCACATACAACGGAAGTAGAGGAATTAGAATTCGCCTTACCAACTGCAGCACAATCTCCCGAAACTGCAAAAGCAACTCCGTAATTTCCTTAGATTTTATCCAGAAACATCCCAGTCCGATAAAGATTGAAAACAGCAGGGCGGACATCACATTCAACACGGGAGGAATCTCTAAATTGAATAAAACGTCTGGCAGCTCTCTCAAAAATCCGGTGACAGGTTGTATGTCAAGCAAAGGAATCACCTGATATCCCAATAGCAAAGCAAAAAATGCCGCACCTATGGACGATAGATATGCCAACGAAAAAGCAAAGATTATCAATCGTGAAACACTTCCTTTCAGTGATGCGATGGAAGGAGCCACAAAACCGATGATGATCAAAGGAACGAGAAAAAAGACAATCTGCCCACTTACTTGTTTGACAACCAACACGCTTTTCATCCCGTTTTCCGGGATGAAAAGTCCTGTTAGGATGCCAACGATGACAGCCAATACTAAAATAACAATCGTATTTGAAAAGATTCTTTTTATCATACCAACTACAATCTTAAGCTGTTATTTCTTTACTCGGTAATCCAATGCCGGCTTGCGGTCGCCCAACAATGGCTCATATCTAAAGTCCGCCCCACGCCGTTTCTCAAACTCGGCCTTGATCTCAGCCAATAGTTTCGGATTCTGAATCAATTCGATAGCACTAAGCGAGAATACCTTGCCGGCATTAATCAAGGCTTTTGTCCCAATGGTCGTTCCATCCGATGCCACATTCTGCCAACTGTGTCCCGCATTGCCCGGAATAAAACCGGCAGTTCCAAAGCTGGCAGTAGGCACATTCCAACTTACATCACCTACGTCGGATGAGCCTCCACCTGTCGAAGGTCTCTCTTCAGCTAAGGGAGCAACGGTAGCTGCTTGTTCCAGTTTTGAAATGTCCGTGTTCGTTGTCTTGGCAATTGCCTCAGCAAACTTGCGTTCACGTTCATCATAGATGACACCACCTACCTTCTCCAAACTTCGCTGTAGCACCTCTGACAACTTGCGGTTATGCAGCCGCTCGTAAAAGCCTGCCACGATTTCCGGTTCCACGCGCGTCTGTGTACCGGCTGCCGCACCCTCTGCTGCAGCGTATATCCAATCCTTCAGTTGTTTCAGTATTTCGCGCTTCGGGCTACGGATATAATAGGATACCCGTGCATACTCGGGAACAACGTTGGGCGCAATGCCTCCTTCCGGAATAACATAATGGATACGCGATGATGTCGGTACATGTTCACGGAGCAGATTGACCATATAGTTCAATGCTTCCACCCCGTCCAATGCCGATCGGCCGAGCCAAGGTGTGCCTGCCGCATGAGCCGCTTTCCCATAGAATCGAAAATCGACCATTTGGATAGCTGTTCCGCTGCCTACGCTCACGCCATTGCCTGTCGAAGGATGCCAGTCAAGCACAGCATCGACATCTTTGAACAAACCTTCGCGTACCAAGTAGACTTTGCCGCCACCGCCCTCTTCGGCCGGCGAGCCAAACACCTTGATGGTTCCCGCATGTTTTGTTTCAGCCAACCACTTGCTGATGGCAACAGCTCCCGATACGGTTCCCACACCGAAGATGTTGTGTCCGCATCCATGCCCGTTTCCATTCTCTACCAACGGCTTGCGATAGGGTACCGTGTCTTGAGACAAGCCTGGAAGTGCATCAAACTCTGCCAGAATTCCTATCACAGGGCTTCCGCTACCATACGTAGCGACAAACGCTGTGGGCATTCCTGCGACACCAGCCTCCACTACGAAGCCGTTCGCTTTCAGATGCTCTTGCAACAGTTTGGAACTTTCCGTCTCAATGAATCCTAATTCGGGCATTTGCCATATTTTCTTTTGAAGGGTATCGTACGTTCCGAAGTTCCTGTCCAAATATTCTATAGCAATATTCTGCTTATCATTTTTGCTTTTTCTCTGTGAGAAAGCATTTTGTGTAAGTAATAGTCCGAGTAAAATCAATAAACTAATATTTTTTTTCATAATTATATCCCTTTCTTTTGATTAAGTAATAATTCTTTAAAATGAAACATTCCGACAATTTACCGAAGATATTGTTCAAACCATTGCGTGATCTCTTGCAATCTCTTGATCCGGTTCTGGGGTTTGCCAGACCGTGATAATTCATGATTCTCTCCTTTGAATATCACAATACGCGACGGCACATTAAAATGACGAAGAGCACTATACATTTGTATACCTTCAGGCAGTGGACAACGGTAATCTTCTTCGCTATGAATAAAAAGCGTAGGAGTTTTTACCCGATTGGCATACGCCAGTGGAGACTGTTTCCACAAATCTTCATAATTATTCCAAGGGTCACCTCCCGTATAAGCATATCCAAAAGAGTAACCAATGTCACTCAACGTTGTAAATGAAGTCCAAGAAGATATGCTCCGTTGCGATGCAGCTGCCCGGAAACGGTCGGTATGCCCGATAATCCAATTGGTCATAACGCCTCCGTAAGAGCCCCCTGTTACTCCGATTCGCCTTTTGTCAATGAAGTTTGTTTTCACTATGGCTGTATCTACAAAACGCATCAAGTCATCATAATCAATATCACCGAATGCTCCTTTTAAGCGAGCGAACTCATTCCCTCGTCCGTTGCTTCCAGTCGGATTTGTAT
This sequence comes from uncultured Bacteroides sp., assembly GCA_934716785.1. Lineage (GTDB taxonomy): Bacteria > Bacteroidota > Bacteroidia > Bacteroidales > Bacteroidaceae > Bacteroides. The sequence continues at coordinate 15,590 of CAKUYM010000060.1, forward strand.
ATATGACGGCATATCCTTTATTTGCCCAATATTGCATTTCATGAAAAAAAGAAGTGCCGTAAGTGGCTTTCGGACCGCCATGAATATCAAGAATCGTAGGATATTTCTTGCCTTCTTCATAGTGGGCGGGAGGCAATACGTAGCCTCGTAGTTTCACGCCATCGCGATTCGTAAACTCAATGGGCTGTGGAGTGACAATCTGATGGGAATCCAGCAGACTGGTGTTGATATCAGAAAGTCTGGAAAGTTTTTTCCCTTTGTCCCAATAGTAGATTTCTTGCGCATGTGAGGGGGTGGAAGCAATCAACAAGAATCCTTTCTGATAGGGTATGTATTCATCCACATCAATACTGTCTGGTGTGAGTACAGAGACTTGCCCCCCTTTATAATCAACTTGCACCAACGGGGCATGGTCTATGACTGTTGAGACATAGTAAACTCCTTGTTTGTCTGCAAATAGTCTGGAATGATTTCCCCCTTTTATATCACTAATTAGAGTATTGCCAACTGAGTATACATCTCCGTCGTAGAGTTCCCTTGCTTTTCCGTTTGTCAAATCCAATTGATAAAGGGCCGCGTTTTGTTGAGGATTCTTCTCCGAATATCTCCGCAACGTGAACAAGAGAGTTTCCTCCTTAGTGAAATTCAATTGACCATAACTGCTACTGTCGGCCACGCTCCATGTTTTCGTATCGAGCGAAACAGTATTCAATACCTGCAACTTATCATCCGGACAGATTTTGTTAGAATGTTTCCGGAGCACATAGCCCAACCGCTGTTTGTCCGGGCTAAGGGCAAGTTCTGATACGGAAGCCAATGTGTCGGACAGAAGCGTGATGTTACCCTTGTCATATTGATAAAGAACTGTGCGTAAGCCATTTATATCCCCTCTGCCGTTGCTCCAAAAAGGAAGTTCTTCGAATATGCGATAGTTATCTGTATTCGAGTTATCAGCCTGTTTTAATCTGTATTGAGCCGTAAAGAAAAAATAATCGGGTGCGATAAATGCCGCTTCTTGTACACGATAAGGCAGCCTTAACCATTCCAATGCCTCACCATACGTATTAGAAAGACGCTTGAATATTGTTTCATCCTTTCCAGACTGGCGTAAGATAATATCATCCCCCTGTAGGCTGAACCAGTTGATATCATTTCCCGTAGTCAATAGAACGGTGTTGCCATCTGCTTTCAACTGATATAGGTTGCTTATATATTTTCCCTGTTCCAAATCCGCTTGTTTGAGTAGGAAAAATAGATTTCCATTTTTCTCCCGCAGCGAGGATATGCTTCGGAGTTTCCCGAAGAAATCGACCCCGACGGGAAGTTTTTGGCCGGTGACATAATTAGTAAGAGTCAAAGCGACTGCCACCAAAAGTCCCGACTTCGGGAATGCGTCACCCCAAAAACTTTTTCAAATCAAATAATGGCTTGATGTGACGTTGTTCATCGGT
>CAKUYM010000061.1 GCA_934716785.1 uncultured Bacteroides sp.
ATATAAGGTGGCGCAGCCTCTCCGCACAAATACCATTCGGTGTCCAACGGATAGCCGTACATGTCTTCAAGTAATCCCAAATAGTCGCTGGTTTGATTGAGGACAGCTTTCCCTTTGGGGATCAGGTCCAGATAATTGTCGCAAGCGGTAAATGTAAGGGTGATTGCCGCAAGGCAACCTATGATAATATTTCGTTTCATGATAAATAAGTTTTTAGAAGTTGATATTAATGCCGAATATATAGCTGGTGGCTTGTTCCGAGTTGCGTGTCCCGCCATTGGCATTGAAAGCCTCCGGATCAATGTCACGTTTGTTGGCAGCCCAATAGTAGGGATTGTTGACTTGCGCACGGAGATTGATAGCCTTGAATCCGGTCTTGCTGATCCATTGTTGCGGTAGTGTATAAGATAAACCTATGTTACGTATTTTAATAAAAGAGGCACTTGCCGTATTATAGTCTGCATATTTCCAATGATATTCTCTTTCTCCTTGTGTTCCGTATATGTTCATGGAAGGAATATCTGTGTCGGTATGCTCCGGTGTCCACCGTTTGGCTATATCTTCGTGCATATTGCCTTTAGTGTCCGTATCTATTCCATTGTAAAGAGGTGTTGCATCTGTGCGTAGTGTATGTCCTGTATAATATACGATTTTGGTGAAGAAACTCAGTTCCTTCCAACGCAAACTGATATCAAGAGCACCACTCCATTTCGGATCCAATTGTCCTACACATACTAATGCATTGATGTCACGGACTCCTTCCAACGAGATGATTTCTCCTTCTGCATTATATACGGATGGATTGCCATCGGCTGTCAGACCGGCATATCGGTAAGCATATAGAGAATTGTAGGTGTCTCCTTTCAGATAATTGCTTCCCGGATATCGGATCATGTCGAGCGCGTCTGTCGGTATGTATCCGATTTCTTTGATTTTATTACTGTTAAAAGCAGCGGTAAAGCTGGTGTTCAGAGCCCAGTCTCTATTTTGCAGCCAATCATAAGAGAGAGAAAGTTCAATGCCTCTGTTGCGCATTTCTCCATTGTTGAATCTGCCGCTTTCAAAACCTGTGGATGGGTCGAGGCTTTTTTGTGCCAATAAGTCCGAACTGTATCGGTTGTAGAAATCAATGCTACCGTTCAGTCTGTGGAAGAAAGCAAAATCCAAGCCAATGTTGAAGGTTGATGTTTTTTCCCAACGGAGTAGTTTGTTGGGAGGAGTTATTATATCGGTCAGGTTGGCTCCACTGAATGGAGAAGTCATATAGTTGCCTAATAAGTATGGAGATGAACTTTGGTCTACATTACCGGTAATACCGTAAGTGACACGTAATTTGAGCATATCGACGTATTTTATTCCTTTCATAAATTCTTCGTTGGAGATATTCCAACTGGCACCGACTGACCAAAGAGGACGGTAGCGGTATTTGGGATCTGTACCGAAAAGATCGGCTTGTTCCATGCGGACACTGCCATTCAGGGCATAGCGTGTGTCGTAGATGTATCCGGCATTGAAATAGGCGGACACATAACGGTGATGGGTTTCGGATACTCCGGTCTCTTCTGCTTTTTGAGCGATATTGCTGTTCAACTGCCCTATTACTCCTACTTGCCGCAAATCGAGCCAGTTTACTTGCTGGTAGGTAAGTTTCTCTTCATCATATCCATAACGTTCAGCTTTTTTGTTGTGGTATTTATCTTCACGGATCTCCCCTCCCAACAGAGCAGTGATGTCATGCTTTTCGGCAATTACCGTTTGGTAGTTGAATTGTGCTCTCAGGTTCATGTACGACCATCTTGCGTTTGAGTTTTGCAGCCTTCCGCCTTCCGGTATATTGTAGGTGAATCCGCCGGCAGGATTGACAGATGCAAATTGGTTAATCATATATCGCATGATATACGAATCTGCTTCATCATACTGTTCTGAGTCCGAAGCCCGGTTTTCATATTGGAATTTCACACCAAGATCCAGTCCTTTGAGTATTTTAAAGTCTGCGTGGGTGAATAGTTTCCAGTACATGTTGCTTGTTTTTTGTATATTCTTGGTCGATTCTTCCACGGCATTGTATCCCATGAACTGAAGTCCTTCCGTAGCATTGATTTTCTGTGCATTGTAGTAATTGTGAGGATAGATGTAAGCATAACTTCCGTCTTCATTGTATAGTGCGTCATAAGGCATAGCATTAGAGCCGGCCTGTGAATATTCGCTTCCGGTGATAGACACATTTGCGCCCAGTGTCAGTTTGAACCATTTGGTTAGGTCAAGCTCATTTTTCAGATAGAATGTATATTTGTCCCAGTTGTTTTGTTTGTTGTAAGTCGATTGATTCTCGTAGCGTGCAGAGAAGAATAAGTTGGATTTATCACCACCTTTTGAGATGGAGACGTTATAATCTTGCGTGAGGTTCATTTGTTGAAGTGCCTTGCGGTATTCTTCACGATAATTATTCTTACGTAAAATATCCAATGAGTTGTTTAGCTGGTTTTCCGTTATCTCACCTTTTGCCATCCGATAATACAGTCTGTCGACGGTAGTGAGATATCGGGGAGAGCTGATTGCATTTCGATTATCGAAATAATCGAGCGGATTGGTCTGATAGCTTGGGTTATTGATTAAATAGTTGCGTTCATAGTCGATGACGTCACTTGTTGAGGCATAGTGCTGATAATCGAGTGATGGCAGTGGATCCAGATAGAAGTTGGCGGAAATGTTTATGGTTGCTTTTTTGCTTGTCCCGCGTTTAGTGGTGACTACGATTACACCGTTGGAGGCGCGTACTCCATATAAAGAAGTGGCGGCGGCATCTTTTAGTACAGTGATAGTCTCTATATCATCCGGATTCAGTTCATTGAGACTCACACCTGTTACGGGTTGTCCGTCCAATACTAACAGTGGAGTTGAACTGATGGCAAAGGAGGAAGTACCGCGGATGCTTGTTTTTCCGTTATAAGTGGTCATGCCCGGTGTGCTGCCTTCCAGCTTACTTCCTAAATTGATGCCTTGAATCTTATTGAGATAGTCGCTCTTAACGATGGTAGCCGCTCCGGTAGAACGCTCACGTGAGATGGTTTGAAATCCAGTAACAATGACTGCATCCAATTGTTTGATATCTTCCACCATGACAACCTGCAATAATTGCTCACCACTGTAAACTACATCATGTGGCTTCATTCCGACAGAAGAGAAGTTTAGCACCGTTCCGTATGCCAATGGTTTGGGGAAAGAAAAGCGACCATCGATATCCGTGATGGTTCCTTGGCTCTTGTCTTGTGTAAAGATTGTGACACCCGGAATTACATTATCATCATTGTCTGTGACACGCCCGTTCAGCAGTGTCTGGGTGATTGCTTTCTTGGGGATGGCAGTAATGACAATTGTTTTTCCTTTGATGGAGTATTGTAGTCCTGTATCTGCCAGAAGTTGTTTCATCGTTTCATTGATGTCGGCTTCCTGTAAGGAAATGGATACACTGACTCCTTTCAGTAGAGAAGCGTTGTAGAAAAACTGATAGCTGTACTGTTTACTCAGCTTTTCCAATACGTTTTCCAACGGTTTCTTGTTAACCGTAATTGTGATTTTCTCCGGTTGGCCTGTCTGGGCATACATCAGTGGAGCAGTACAGGACAGGATGAAAGCAATAACCATCAGTAGTCCTTTAGAAATAAACCTGTTTCTCATAATTGTATGAATTTATAGTATTAGAAATAGTTAATTCTTTTTCTCTATGGCATCTATTTTTCTGTCCCGGTGAAACTTGAAATCAAGTTCATTGGTCAGTTGGAGAATATTCAGAATATCTATGAGCGGTTGCTTGCGCGACAGTATACCACTGTAACGCATCTCTCGTATGTCTTCACTCACAGATATTTCTACATTATACCAGCGGGAAAGTTCAGCCATGATAACACCGATAGTTTCATTGTGGAAGATGAATTTATCTTCTGTCCAACCGATAATGACTGAAATATTGGCTTGTGAGGTACTATATTCTCCAGTTTCTTTATGGTAGGTGAATTGTTTTCCGGGGGATAAAGTAGCGAGCACTTCTTGTCCTTTGCGCACATTGACCGATCCCTCAATCAGAGTCACATAAATATCCCCTTCTTCTTCATAGGTCCTTATATTGAAGGTTGTCCCTGTAACTTGTACGTTTAATATTCCGAGTTGTACATAGAATGGACTTTCTGTATTGTGCCTTACTTTGAAGTACGCTTCTCCTCTGAGCTCTACTTGCCGGATATGTTTTTTGAAGTGTGTGGGGAAAAGTAATTCCGAAGCAGCATTTACTTGGACTACTGTTCCGTCTTCCAATGTCAGTTGATATTCACCCCCTGCCGGGACAGACAGCTTATTGAATTGGTTGTCGGTTTTCAGTTCGATAGCAACATTTCTTTTTCCGTCTAATGTAGCTCCTATTAATCGATTTCCTTTCACTGCCAGATTGCTTTCAGCCAGTTCCACCGATTCATTGTTTTGTGCAATAATAGATGTTTTGGGGGAGACAGGTGCAGAAGCCGCCCATTCGGCAACGGCATTTTTGCGATTATCCATCCACAGCCATATAGCTGCTGTTCCAAGGATTAATAAAAAAGAAGCTGCAATACCTATGCTGTATACAGTATGCCTACCAATCTTTCTTGCAGGAAGAACAATGCTTCTATTAACTTCTTTCAATGCCTCTTTTGTATCAATAGAATCGTGGAAGGCAATATCTTTTATCAGGTTCTCCTGCTTTCGTATCTCTTCATACACAGCTGGTGACTCTTCTTTCCACTTTTGTGCTAAAAGTGAAGTGGAAGGCTTTCCGGTACAGATTTCTTTTGCCAATTCTCCGGCTATCTGCATACTTTCTTTAACTGTTTGTTTTACCATTTATATAACAGGAATTTGTGCTATTCTATAAGTAAAACAACACAAGGGGAATATAGTATGATATAAAAACCAATTTTCTATAAAATAAGTAGTAGGAATCTCAATTCTTCCAGTTCGGCACGCAAGCGGGTATAGGCGTGCATTTTATGAGATTTGACGGTAGAAACCGATATGGAAAGTAAATCGGCTATCTCTTGATTGGATTTATTTTGGAGCGAAAGGATGATGATTTCTTGTTCACGCGGGGTGAGTTCCTTGATTTTTTGCCGTACAATGAAAGACACTTCTTCACGGATAATGTTCTCTTGAATGAATTCTTCGCTTTGCATGGTTTGCATCTGAACTTCAGCATAGCGGTCTTTTACATCTTCATGTTTCAGATAGTTGAGGCAGCGGTTGGCGATGGAACGATAGAAGAATGCTTTGATGGCGACAATAGAGGTAAAGTTCTCCCGTTGCTCCCAAAAGGCGATGAATACGTCTTGCACAATATCTCGTGCTTCTTCCGTATCCAAGTGATAGCGGCAGGCAAAAGATAGAAACAGGGTATAGTATTTTTTGAAAAATAGATCAAACTCCTTTTTGCTGCTCACTCTATTTATTCCGGATATATCAATATTGTTTTTGGGGGGTATTATCATCAACTAACGTTGTTTTGTTTTTTTAAGAAGACTGTATTTCTGCACTTTGTCTCCGGATATTCTTTTCTCTCTGTCCGATACAAAAGTAAGTATTTCCTTTTTATCGGATAGCCTATTCCGAAGATTTTTTCCATTTTTTATAGCTTAGGTTGAAAGTGATGAGCTGTCTCTTGCTTATGACTACTTTACAACAGCAGTCAAAAAAAATGCAACTTTTTTCATTGTTGTTCAAAAATATTTTTAATAATTTTGTACTTGATCGATGATTCTATAAGGAGTCGGGGTATCTGCCGGCATTGATGGGATCAAGACTTTTTTATTGAAACGGATGTTATAATGGATCATACACTTTATAGTTACTCACTTTGTATAGCCTTGCCGCTGATGCTATTTTTCGGTTTTTCTTTCTTGTTCTCGAAAACGCCGGATAAAGCTATCTTTGAAAATTATCTTCGTTCGCGGCGTCTTATGGGCGCCGCTCTGCTGTTACTTGCAGTCAACTATTCCGTGCATTTTTTCTTCGAGATCAGGTATCTGAATCTTAATGCGGCTATATTAATGAATCTGTCTACATACTTTCTGTGTTATTGGCTTTTCAGCTCGGCACTTACTTTGTTGCTTAACCGATTCTATATTACTCGGAGAAGATTTTGCGTGCATCTGCTCATGTGGATACTGTTCTCTTTTTTCTCCGGAATCGTACTGCTTGTCTTGCCGGAAGGCATAGCGCAAAAGATGGGGTTGACGGTAATGGCCGTGTGGCTGATCTCCTATGGGCTTGTCCTGTCTCGAAGACTTCTTCGTGCCTATCATAAGGCAATAACTATTTTTGATAACTCTCTTTCCGATGATATAGGGACATATATCCGTTGGCTATCTATTTTTACCTACTGGGCAGTAATATTCGGTGTAGGATGCGGAGCGTTGACCTTCCTTCCGGATAAATATATCTTCATATGGATTCTCTCTTCCGTTCCGTTTTATGTTTACCTCTATATCTGCTATCAGAATTACCTGCTGTTTTATGAGCAGATAGAAAATGCGATGGAAAACGAGATGCTCTCCGAAGAAGAGACTGCCTGTGACAGTTCGGAGCAGGAAAGTGAAAATATTCATGATTCGTCTGCCGGTTACGCTGAAATAATCGGAGAGAAGGTCAAAGCGTGGATAGATACAGAGAAATATATCTGTCAAGGACTTACGATAAAGGAGCTCTCCAAAATACTGCATACCAACCGCACTTACCTTTCGGAATATATAAAAACAACATACAATATGTCATTCCGCAACTGGATTACTGATTTGCGGCTGGAATATGCTAAGCAGAGAATGATTCAGTATCCTGAGAAAACCATCGCTGAAGTTGCCGAAGTATCAGGCTTTTTATCGATGAGCCATTTTATAAAAACATTCAAGGAGAAGGAGGGCTGTTCTCCGGCTAAATGGAAGAAAACAAATCATGTGGACGGTGGGGACGAATAATTCACAAATTCTTCCTACATTTGTGGAGGTGATCGGATTCTATAATTCCTTTTGCATGAAGTTGGTATGAAGAAAAAATTCCTCTTATTCCTTATATTATGGGTCGGTCTGTCGCCATTACGAGGGCAGAGAGACTTTTCACGTATAGATTCGCTCGTCAGGAAGATGCTTCCCGAAGCATCCGAGGTAGGAATATCCGTATATGACCTGACTGCAAAGAAGCCGCTGTATAATTACCGTGCGGAGAAGCTCTCCCGTCCCGCTTCTACCATGAAGTTGCTGACAGCCATCACTGCCCTCTCCCGCCCCGAGGCCGATGAGCCTTTCCGTACGGAAGTGTGGTATGACGGTGTGATAGAACATGATACGCTGCAAGGCAACTTATATGTAGTAGGCGGATTCGATCCCGAATTTGACAGCTTGGCGATGGATTCGTTGATAGCGGAGGTGATGACAACCCCTTTCTCGGTAATCAACGGGCAGGTATATGGCGACATTTCAATGAAAGATTCTCTTTATTGGGGACATGGATGGGCATGGGACGATACTCCGGCAGGCTATCAGCCCTACTTGTCTCCGCTGATGTTCTGCAAGGGCACAGTGCAGGTTTCCGTAGTCCCCTCTACGGTGCAGGGCGATACGGCAAGGGTATCTTGCACTCCGCTGTCTTCCTTCTATACCATGACCAATCGGACAAGGACGCGCACTCCTTCTGCCGGAAAGTTCTCTTTATCAAGAGACTGGCTGACAAATGGAAATAATCTCATAGTATCGGGCAATGTCACTTCTATCAGAAAGGATGAGATAAACATTTATAATTCTCCTGCTTTCTTTATGCATACTTTCCTTGAACGTCTCCGCAGTAAAGGTCTTATTGTTCCTGAATCATACGGTTTTGCCGAATTGCCGACCGGTGATGTAAGGACGGAACGAATAGCTTGTTGGAATACTCCCGTGCAGAAAGTCCTGAATCAATTGATGAAGGAGAGTGATAACTTGAATGCGGAAGCATTTCTCTGTCGTCTTGGTGCACAGGCTACGGGGAAGAAGCAGGTGGCTGCCGAGGACGGGATTGTGGAGATTATGAAACTAATCCGTCAGTTAGGGCATGCCCCGAAAGACTATAAAATAGCCGATGGATGCGGGCTGTCCAATTATAATTACCTCTCTCCCGCCCTGTTGGTTGATTTTTTGAAATATGCGTATTCGCAGACAGATATCTTTCGGAAACTCTATAAGTCTCTTCCTGTAGGTGGTGTGGACGGCACATTGGAGCACAGGATGAAGAGTAAGTCTACCTATCGGAATGTGCATGCCAAGACGGGCTCCTTCACTGCGATAAATACGCTTGCCGGTTATCTGAAGATGAAGAACGGACACGAAGTAGCATTTGCCATCATGAACCAGAATGTACTTTCGGCTGCCAAGGCAAGGGCATTCCAAGATAAGGTTTGCGAGGTGATTATCGGGCAGTAGCTCAGTATATCAGTACATTTAAAAATACGATTGTATTCTCTAATAAACAAAAATATGCTAATTTTGTTTATTAGAGAATACAATTTTGACTGTATGGAGCAGAATGCTGTAATCTATATATTCTATTTTAAAAGCATTCATTGCCTCTATTCTTGTCATGTCTATGATTTAGAAGCATCTTTGTATTGCTCCGCATATTTGGAAGGTGTCACTCCAAACTTCTCCTTAAAGTGTTTGGTGAAGTATTTGGGCATGTTGAATCCCACCATATATGCCACCTCAGAGACCGATATCCCGTTTTGCAGCAATTGTGCCGCCCTTTTTAAGCGAATAGTTCGAATAAACAGAGAAGGGCTTTGTCCGACAATGGAATTCAGTTTACGATAAAGATGCATCCGGTGCATACCTACTTCAGCACTTAGTATGTCTACGGAGAACTCAGGATTGGACATGTTCTTTTCAACGCAAGCGAGTGCCTTCTGTATCAACTTCTCGTCAATGGAAGTGATTGTAATTTCGGTAGGATTGACTTCAATGCCTTTGCCATACGATTCTATTCGTTGTTGCCGTTGCTCTATTAGTTTTTTGATGCGTAGATACAGCATGTCCAGATTGAACGGCTTGGACAGATATTCGTCGGCTCCGACTTCAAACCCTGTCAATTTATCGTTCTCAGAGGTCTTGGCCGTGAGAAGTATGATAGGAATATGGGATGTCTCTATGGAAGCCTTGAGTTTGCCGCACATTGTGACTCCGTCCATTACAGGCATCATTACATCACTGATAATCAGGTCGACCTTGTTTTTCATCGTCTGTTCGATACCTTCCTGGCCATTGCCGGCTTCTATGACATCGTAGGTGGTGCATAGCTCATGAATCAGATAATGTCTGAATTCAGAGTTGTCATCTACCAGCAGAATGGTATATTTCTCGGTGCCGGCAGGCTTATCGGTATGCTCCTCGGAAATGTGGGCGGGAAGGAGTTCCTCGTCCTCTTTAGGCTCATTCAACGCTGCTCCGTACTCCATAGGCAGGAAAATGCAAAAGGAAGTTCCTTCGTTGACTTTACTGCTTATGGAAATATCACCTTGCAGCAGAGAGATATACTCTTTTACCATATGTAAGCCAATGCCCGTTCCCATGCTGGATTTCTGCATGCCATTGGCTACTTGGTAGAACCGGGTGAAGATATTGGGTATCTCATTCTCCGGGATTCCTATGCCGGTATCGCTGACCTCAATCTTCAGCATCGGCCGGGCAGACTCGTTTCCGGGGATTGCATGCTGCTCGGTCAGCACCTTGATTGTGACACTTCCTCCTTTGGGAGTGAACTTGAAAGCATTGGATAAGAGATTGTTCATGATTCTCAAAAGCTTGGTCTGGTCGTATTCCGCTCTTATCTCATTCTCATACAGGTACTCAAAATTAATCATATGGTAGTCGGCCGTTTCTCTGAACGAATAATAGATATCGTTGATGAACTGGGTCACTATGCCATATTTTGTATGCTCAGCTCTTCCCCCTCTCTCAATAATAGTCTCGGATGCGGGGTGATTTGGCGAACCATGTCCTCTGTTACAATTTCTTGTGCCTGCAATCCCATTGCAAAAAGTAATAGGCTGAAGGTCAGTATGAGGTTTTTCATGCAAAGCATCTTTTTATTCTATCATTTATTTATTCTGTCATTTAACTTTTGAGTGAATATATTTCAGCACTTCCAAGCGTGTTTTATTCTGTAACTCTTTCAAACTGATTTCTGACAGCATTTCCCATTGTGCCAGTGTATTCTTGTCGACTGTCTCATTGATGCGGGCTTTCCAGTCCGGAAGGTATCCCTGGAGCGCCATCTTTTGGACAATGGCAAAATCGGGATTATCCGTATCCACATCTTCGAAATACACTAAAGTAGCTTTCTGGTCAATCAGGATAGACTGCAACTTCTTCATGTCTATGTTTTGTACCTTCATCCGCTCCTCGATAGAGAGCGAAGCGGCTATGCCGGCAGCCTGTCCCATAGCCATCCAGCATGGTTCCATCCGAAGTGTAGAGAAGCCTACATGCGATCCCGATACTGGAACCGGGAATATGAGATTGTCTATCTCCCGTGAAATCATCACTCCGTAAGGAACGGTGTATATGGCGGATGGATAGCTGAAAAATCCGTCCAAGTGAATCCGTCCCGTTTCTCTTTTGAGAACGGCATGAGAATCCAACATATAATGGCTGGATGTAATGCTTGTCGGGTGCAGTGGCGGGCGTTGTCCGATGGCTACGGGCAGTGCGTCGTTGGCAGTAAAGAAATAAACTCCTTCGAAGCGTCTTCCCTCTCTTACATATACTTGTCGGGGGAAATTCCGGTTGTCCGTGTACTCATCGGCTGCATACCCCCATTGGGAAACAGCTTTTCTGAAACCGGACGGCAGCGCTTTGTCATTGGCGGCAAACCAGAAGAGTCCTTCCGTATATTCTCGCAACCGCTTTGCGAATTTGTCCCGCCATTCCCATCCGGCAGTGGGCCACGCCCAGTTTTCTTCGGGCAGGTCGGTAGAGATGAGTGCTAAGTGTTGGTTGTTGGCATCCGTCTTGCCATTGGGCAATGCCACCATGTTCGTCAGTTTGGCTATTCCCCATACATCACCTTCGATGGCGGTCGGCTCTCCTTTTAATACACGGCGGGCATTCTCTTCCTGTTGTTGTGGTGTGACGTTTTGCATTGTGTAGTTGGTGTTGCGTCCGTATACCACATCTTCTATTAGTGAAAGATACTCATTGCGGTTGTAATTTTCAGGCTTTCTGAATGGGATTTTGTTCTTCTCATTCGTGGTCAGGCACAGGCGGTAGTTGTAAGCCTGCACGGCATTGTCTCCGGCATGAGTCGTACCTTCTCCTGTCGGTCCGTCCCAGTATTTATAGAGTTTTCCGGCTCCTATTTCGTTGAATTCCGTTTGCGGCTCGCGCCCTATACGGTAAGGTACACCGGCTGCTGCGGCTAAATCGCCCTCGTAGGTTGCATCTATGAAAATAGAAGCTTCATACCATTCCGCCTGTTGGTTGTCCCGGTTTGTCACTTTTATCTTCCTGACTTTATTGTCACGCAGAACGAGATTCTCCGGATTGGAATCAAACTGGCGCAGCGTGCGGATTGTGATCTTGCCGTTGCATTCTGCAATCATTTCATTGAAGATTTTCTGTGCGATGCTTGGTTCGAAATGATATCCGTCGCTACAATCCGTGGCTTGTGGAGAATCACTTCCATAAGTGTTCTTATAATATTGCGAGATGCGGTCAACGAACTCCTTGAAAAGTCCGGTTGTTGCATTGCGGGTGGCGATATCCGTAGCCCCCAGACCATTTGCGGGAAGTCCGCCGATTTCGTTATTTCTCTCTAATATAAGAGTCGACTTATTCTGACGGGCTGCGGCGATGGCAGCCATGATTCCACCGGGATTTCCACCGACAACGATAATGTCATACACCGATTGGGAAATCGCGAAATTAGCACTAATTAAGAGCAATAAAGCTGTACTGATAGTCTTAATGTATTTCATGATAGTTAATTTATGGCTGCAAAATTAGATATAATATATAAAAGGTAGGACCCTTGTTTGTAACGGAAGCATTCCTCTTTTGTAACTTGAAGGAGGGGATAGTGCGTAGCAGAAGTGATGTAATATGGAACAGGGATAGGAAACTTATAAATGAAGAATGAAGGAGATTCGCTTTGGGATAATAAAATACCCCTTGCTGCAATCTATGCAGCAAGGGGTATTTCTATATGGAATAAAGAACATCGGGACGTTATCTCGCGTATTCGGCCCAGTCTGTATTCTTCATATTCCCACTCTTTGCCAACTCAGCGTGCATGCCGAGCGCAGCCTGAATAGCGTGTGGAGTTTGCGCCTTGCCGCCTGCTAACTTGAGATAATCCCACAGCAACTGCTTGTAGTCGGGGTGCGCACAATTCTCGATAATCGCTTGTGCACGCTCCTTCGGGCTTTTTCCGCGAAGGTCGGCAACGCCCTGCTCGGTGATGATGATATTCACGGAGTGTTCGCTGTGGTCGAGATGCGAAACCATCGGCACGATGGCGCTTATCTTCCCTTCTTTTGCCACAGACGGGCAGGTGAAGATAGAGATATACGCATTGCGGGTGAAGTCGCCCGAGCCGCCGATGCCGTTCATCATCTTCGTACCACCGATATGGGTTGAGTTTACGTTACCGTACAGGTCGACCTCGATAGCCGTGTTGATGGAGATGACACCGAGACGGCGAACCACTTCCGGGCTGTTCGATATTTCAGACGGGCGGAGCACTAACTTGTCACGGAAGAAGTCCATGTTGTTATAAATCTCTTCGAGACAGTCGTTGGTGACAGTCAGTGAGCAGGTACTTCCGAACTTGATGCGTCCTTCGCGAATCAGGTCGATTACGGAATTCTGAATCACTTCCGTGTACATCTCAAAGGCGGGAATCGTCTTGTCGCGTCCCAATGCGCCTAATACGGCATTGGCGATGTTGCCCACGCCCGATTGCAGCGGCAGGAACGTAGGCGGAATGATGCCGCGTTTCATATCCGCAGCGAGGAAGTCGGCAACGTTCTGTCCGATTTTGTCGGTCAGCGGGTCGGCAGCAGCGAAGGAGCGCGCCTCGTCGGGCCAGTTGGTCTCCACTACGCCTACTATCTTCTTCGGGTCTACTTGGATGTAAGGCACACCGATGCGGTCACTCGGTTTGTAGATCGGTATTTCGCGGCGGTAGGGCGGGTCGAGCGGTTCGTACACGTCATGCAGCCCCATGCAGGATTTGCTGTGTGCACTGTTCAGCTCCACGATAATCCGGTCGGCAAGACGGCAGATGGTGGGGGCGATACCACCGGCGGCCGTCAGATAGATCTTTCCGTCCGGGGTCACTTCGCAGGCTTCGATGATGGCAACATTCACTTTGCCCATGAATCCGTAGCGCACTTCCTGCGCCATCTGTGAAAGGTGTATGTCGTTGTAGGCAATCTCTCCGTTGTTCACGGCTTTGCGGAAGTCGGCATTCGTGGTGTAAGGCGCGCGGTAGCGGATCGCTTTTGCGCGTGACAATATACCGTCACAAGACTCACCGGTAGATGCACCGGTGAAAATGCTCACTTGAAATGGATTCCCCTTGGCATGTTCCGCTTCTGCAATCTTTGCGAGTTCGGCTGTAACAGCCTTGGCCGTTCCTGCAGGAGTAAATCCGCTCAGGCCGATGTTGTAGCCATGTTTGATAAGGCTTGCAGCTTCTGCTGCCGAAATTCGATTGAGTGACATAAATAGTACAATTTCGTGTTAAAATACAGTTGATATCTAATATATTAATAACTCTTACATTAATTACCGATGACTTTAATTGCTGAAGATTTTCCATGTTGATAGCTCCTCATGTTGATAGCTCCTCATGTAAACTTCTCCTGTAAATTTTTCATGTAACCTTTTCAAGTCAACAATGGCTTTCACCGGCATTCAGTATTTCCGTTGAAGTATCTCTCCCCATATGATGGCCCGGCGTGCTTCCTCTGCCGAATGAATGGTGAAATCTTGATTGTTATCTGATGTCCCACCTTCAGGAACGTCATAATGGGCACCTTGTCTGCTGTTCAGCTTATCCTGTGCGGCGCTGTTCGCTAAAGAAGAGGCTACGGACACTTCCTCCCTTTTCTTTTTCTGCTGCTTTTGGGGTTGTTGGAATGTATGTTGCCTGGAAGAGTCTCGGGAAGACTGTCGGGAAGATTCTTGAGGGAGTGGCAACTCTATTTTCCCCCACGCTTCGGGCAGGGGGACGTTGTCCGGATCAATTTCGGCAGGCGAAGGTATCGTGGAAACAGGACGTTGGGTGGCGGCTTTCTTGGATTTGTTGTTTTTAGTCACCTCTTTAAATACCCCCACAAGGATGACACCTATTATCAATAGAAATTGCAAAATATCTTCCATTATGTATCGATGCTAATTAGTAATCTGCCAAAGATACATATAAAATCCGGTTTATGCTAACACTTTTCTAAATTTTCGCAAATAAAAAAGGGCAGCTTCACAGCTCCCCTAAATTTTTTTAACCTAAACCTTAACTATGAAAAAATCTAATGTTTCTTTCATTGCACAAATGTGAAAAATAATTTTAAAATTGCCAAGAAAGTGGTTGGAAAATGTTTATTCTCTTAACATAAATTACAGGTTAATGCTTCAAACCATAAGTTTTTGCGTTATTTTTATGTCAATTTACTGCTTGTTGAAAGCAAAGCCGTATCTTTGCAGCCGAATCTTTAAATTTATAATTTGAATATGAACGAATTAACGGGAGCGGACTTTAAATCCGCAACTGAAATGACCGATGGCAACAAAAAGTTGTTTATCGAAACGTATGGCTGCCAGATGAACGTGGCCGACAGTGAAGTGATTGCATCCGTGATGCAGATGGCCGGTTACTCCGTGGCCGAGACGCTCGAAGAGGCCGATGCCGTGTTTATGAATACCTGCTCCATCCGCGACAATGCGGAGCAGAAGATATTGAACCGTCTGGAGTTTTTCCACTCACTGAAGAAAAAGAAGAAACACTTGATTGTGGGTGTCCTGGGATGTATGGCAGAACGGGTGAAGGATGATCTGATTGAGAATCATCACGTTGACCTGGTGGTGGGACCGGATGCCTATCTGACCCTGCCCGACTTGGTGGCGTCCGTGGAAGCCGGCGAGAAAGCTATCAATGTGGAACTGTCTACCACCGAGACGTATCGGGACGTGATTCCGTCCCGTATCTGCGGCAACCACATTTCGGGATTCGTATCCATCATGCGCGGTTGCAACAATTTCTGCACGTATTGCATTGTGCCCTATACTCGTGGGCGCGAGCGCAGCCGTGATGTGGAAAGCATCCTCAATGAAGTGGCAGACCTCGTTGCGAAAGGTTATAAGGAAGTCACCCTGCTGGGGCAGAACGTCAACTCCTACCGTTTCGAGAAGCCGACAGGCGAGGTGGTCACCTTCCCGATGCTGCTCCGCACCGTTGCCGAAGCTGCTCCGGGCGTGCGCATCCGTTTCACCACTTCTCATCCGAAGGATATGAGCGACGAGACGCTTGAGGTAATCGCACAAGTGCCCAACGTGTGCAAGCATATCCACCTGCCTGTGCAGAGCGGAAGTTCGCGCATCCTCAAACTGATGAACCGCAAATATACTCGCGAATGGTATATTGAACGGGTGGCTGCTATCAAGCGCATCATCCCCGATTGCGGTCTGACGACGGATATCTTCTCCGGTTTTCATTCTGAAACGGAAGAGGATCATGCCCTGTCACTTTCTTTGATGGAGGAATGCGGATACGATGCCGCTTTCATGTTTAAATATTCCGAACGTCCGGGAACGTATGCTTCAAAACACCTCGAAGACAATGTGCCCGAAGAGGTGAAAGTGCGTCGCCTGAATGAGATTATCGCCTTGCAGAACCGCCTGTCTGCCGAATCCAACCGTCGCTGCATCGGAAAGACGTACGAGGTTCTCGTGGAAGGCGTCTCCAAACGTTCGCGCGACCAATTGTTCGGGCGTACGGAGCAGAACCGTGTTGTTGTGTTCGACAGAGGGACACACCGTATCGGCGACTTTGTCAATGTACGTATCACGGAAGCCAGCTCGGCTACGCTGAAAGGAGAAGAAATCTGATTTCACCACAGAGGACACGGAGGGCACAGAGGTTTTTTCTTTTTTGAAACTCCGCGTCTTCTGCGTCCTCTGTGTTTCTGCAACACTCAGTGGTGAAACTTACATCATCATGTGCCTTCTGATGGAGAACTTCACGATTGCCATCGCACTGATTGCCGTGAGCGGAATATCCATGGGCTCATGATGCGTGTTGTAGCTCACCAGCTTGACATACCCTTCTTTTTCAGACCGGTTGGCGTATTTTACCGCCAGATAATCGTCTCCGTCAATCGTGAACGCCACCAGGTATATTTCTCCGTAAATGACGTTGCTGGGATTGCCGATTTCCTTGTATCCGATGATGTCTCCCGATTTCAGTATGGGGTACATGCTGTCACCGTTTACATAAATCGCCCCGTCGCAGGCTGAAATGTTTGGAATCAGTATCTTTCCCAACGCGTATTGCTGCTTGTTGGTGAACAGCGTTTTCAGATTTGCCGCCGCCGTGATGTCGTACAATGTCACGCTCCGGTCTCCTTTCGGCTCCACTGTTTTAGGATTGTGTATAATCGTAACCTCACCTTGCGCAAGTTCGCTTTCGCAGAATCTTGGCTGGCGTTTCGGACTTCCTTTCCCCAGCAACAGCCAGTTGTAATCCACTTTGTCACCGAACTTGTCGAGCAGCAGACGGAAATCTATGCTGTTCCGTGCGCTCCAGTTGGTAACCGTTGCTCTTGAAA
>CAKUYM010000062.1 GCA_934716785.1 uncultured Bacteroides sp.
CAGATAATCCTGCCAGTCGCGAGCAGAAATATCACGCCCGGCCCCAAACGTCTTGAGCTCCTGATATCCTTTTCCGACCACCTCTGCCGAGTAACTTCCGCGAAGAATATCAGTCAATACATGCGTGCCGATTTGTTGCTCCGTGCGTGCGATGGCACTCAGCGCTTTCTGCACGATAATCGTACCGTCAAACCGCTGAGGAGGATTTTTGCAGACATCACAGTTGCCGCAATCCTCGGTGGTCGTTTCTCCGAAATAGCTCAGCAGTATTCTTCTTCGGCAGATGTCCGCTTCCGCATACTGCTGCATTCGTTGCAACTTCTCGATATTGATGCTCTGCTGGTTGCTTTCCGTAGCAAACTTGGTCAACAATATCAAGTCCCCTAATGAATAGAACAACACGGTGTCGCTTGGCAGGCCGTCTCGTCCGGCACGCCCTATCTCCTGATAAAAACTCTCTATGCTTTTGGGCAGGTTGTAGTGGATAACCCAACGGACATTCGACTTGTCGATACCCATACCGAAAGCAATCGTAGCGCATACCACCTGAATCCGGTCATTGATGAAGTCGTCCTGAGTCTTGTCTCTCTGTTGCGTTGGCAGTCCGGCATGATATACTCCGCAACGGATTCCCTGTTTCTCCAACATCTGGGCTACCGTCTCCGTCTTGCTCCGGCTCATGCAGTAGATGATGCCGCTTTTCCCTTCGTGCCGGTGGATAAAATCAAGGATAGCCTTGTTCTTTTCCTTTGCTTGGAAACCGCGATTTACGGTCAGACTGATATTGGGGCGGTCGAAAGAAGATATAAAGATGCGAGGTTCGACAAGATGCAGTTGGTTGCTAATGTCCGTGCGGGTAATTTTATCCGCGGTGGCAGTAAGGGCAACGATCGGCACCTGTGGAAATTGTTGGTGAAGTCCCCCCATCTGAATATATTCCGGTCGAAAGTCGTGTCCCCATTGCGAAATGCAATGCGCTTCATCGATAGCGAACAGCGAAATATGCATATCCCGCAATAAATAGTCCTTTTCCGCCAGCAGTTTCTCCGGTGAAATGTAAAGCAACTTCAATCGTCCCTCGATGCAGGCACGACGCAGGTTGGCATTTTCCGTTTCGTCATTACTGCTGTTCAATGCTCCGGCAGCGACTCCGTTTGCCTGCAATGCCTCCACTTGGTCTTTCATCAGTGAAATCAGCGGCGACACCACGACGGCAGTACCTTCGCAGAGCAGGGCGGGGAGCTGGTAGCAGATTGACTTTCCGCCACCGGTAGGCATAAGTACTAATGCATCCTTTTTATGGAGAATGTGGCGTATGATTTCTTCTTGTAAGGGACGGAAACTATCGTATCCGAAATATTTCTTTAGGGTTTCTCTCATGGATGCTTGTTTTTAACTTGCTGCAAAGGTACATTTTTCTTTGACAATTTTGGGCAATGCCAATGTTCTAGTTCCCGAGATGAAATATAAAAAAGTTAAAGTATCTTATTATTTTAGCTTATTTCTTCTTTTTCAAGGTTTTTGATTGTTTTATTAGAAAAAAATGCACAAAATAATTGTGTGTTTGAAAAAAAAGTAAGACATTTGTAACATGTAAAGTTGCGGATGCGCAATTACTAACAAATAAACAAACCCCTAACCAGTTAATCAATGAGTGATTTAGAGAACAAAAAAATGGAAGAGACTCCTAAAAAACGTCCCTACAACCTAAGGGAGAAAAAAGAAAAAAAGGCTGCATACAGGTCTTTAATCAGACCGGAACTGGCAGACGAGTTGTATGACAAAATCCTGAATATCATCGTTGTACAGAAGAAATACAAGGATCCTGACTATTCAGCAAAAGATTTGGCGAAAGAACTTAAAACAAACACTCGTTACCTTTCTGCAGTAGTGAACTCACGCTTTGGTATGAACTATTCTTGTTTGTTGAATGAATACAGAGTGAAAGATGCTTTGCATTTATTGACCGACAAGCGCTATGCCGACAAGAACGTGGAAGAAATTAGCACGATGGTTGGCTTTGCAAACCGCCAATCGTTTTATGCTGCATTTTACAAAAATGTAGGTGAGACTCCTAACGGATATCGCAAAAAACATTTTGATAGTAAAAAGTAATTGTGCATTCCGAAATTAATCAAAAGGAATTACCTCTAAATAGACGATTTTGGAGATAATTCCTTTTCTTGTTTTAATTGATCTATATACTGGTTTTTATTAATCGATGTATTAGTTTTAATTAATCTATATACTGGCATTATGAATAAACATCTTATTTCAATGGCTGTTGCTGCCACGATTCTGACATCGTGTGGCGGAGCCAAAACAACAACTGCCGAGGCAGGTAAATTTGATTATACAGTGGAACAATTTGCAGATTTACAGATTTTGCGTTATAAAGTCCCCGGATTTGAGGAACTGACGCTGAAACAGAAAGAATTGGTTTATTATCTGACAGAGGCTGCCTTGGAAGGCAGGGATATCCTATTCGACCAAAATGGAAAATACAACTTGAGAATCCGGCGGATGCTCGAAGCGGTGTATACCAATTATCAGGGAGACAAGACGACTCCCGATTTCAAGAACATGGAGGTGTATCTGAAGAGGGTATGGTTCTCCAATGGCATCCATCATCATTATGGCTCGGAGAAGTTTGTGCCCGGTTTCTCACAGGAATTCTTGAGACAGGCGGTGCTCGGACTTGATGCCAAACTGCTTCCGCTGGCGGAAGGGCAGACTGCCGGACAGCTTTGCGATGAACTCTTCCCTGTTATTTTTGATCCGACGATTATGCCGAAACGGGTGAACCAGGCAGATGGGGAGGATCTTGTACTGACCTCCGCCTGCAACTACTACGACGGGGTGACGCAGAAAGAGGCGGAAGATTTCTACAATGCGATGAAAGATCCGAAGGATGAAACTCCGGTTTCGTATGGCTTGAACAGCCGCTTGGTAAAAGAGAACGGAAAGTTGCAGGAGAAAGTATGGAAAGTGGGCGGACTTTATACGCAGGCTATCGAGAAAATCGTGTATTGGCTGAAGAAAGCCGAAACGGTGGCCGAGAATGAGGCGCAGAAGGCAGTTATCGCCAAGCTGATCCAGTTCTACGAAACCGGCGGTCTGAAGGATTTTGATGAATATGCCATCCTTTGGGTGAAGGATTTGGATTCACGTATCGACTTTGTAAACGGATTTACGGAAAGTTATGGCGACCCGTTGGGAATGAAAGCGAGCTGGGAGTCATTGGTGAACTTCAAGGATATAGAGTCTACGCGTCGTACTGAAATTATCAGCAGCAACGCTCAATGGTTTGAAGACCATTCTCCGGTGGATAAATCCTTCAAGAAGGATAAAGTGAAGGGGGTATCTGCGAAGGTAATAACTGCCGCTATCCTTGCCGGCGACCTTTATCCGTCTACTGCTATCGGCATCAATTTGCCGAATGCCAACTGGATTCGTGCACATCACGGCTCCAAGTCGGTTACTATCGGCAATATCACAGATGCTTATAACAAGGCGGCTCATGGCAACGGGTTCAATGAGGAATTTGTGTACAGCGACAAGGAAAGAGAACTGATCGATGCTTACTCCGACCTGACGGATGAGCTTCATACCGACTTGCACGAATGCTTGGGACACGGTTCGGGCAAACTGCTTCCGGGGGTAGATCCTGATGCTTTGAAGGCTTATGGCTCTACGATTGAAGAGGCGCGTGCCGATTTGTTCGGACTCTATTATGTGGCCGACCCGAAACTGGTGGAACTGAAACTTCTCTCTTCTCCCGATGCCTACAAGGCGCAGTATTATACCTATCTGATGAACGGGCTGATGACACAGTTGGTGCGTATCGAACCGGGAAACACGGTGGAAGAAGCCCATATGCGCAATCGGCAGTTGATAGCCCGTTGGGTGTTTGAAAAGGGAGCGGCCGATAAGGTAGTGGAGTTGGTGAAGAAAGACGGAAAAACGTATGTTGTCATCAATGACTATGAAAAAGTACGCGAACTGTTCGGCGAACTGCTTGCCGAAATTCAGCGGATTAAATCGACCGGCGACTTTGACGCTGCCCGTGCATTGGTAGAGAACTATGCGGTAAAGGTAGACCCGACTTTGCATGCCGAAATATTGGAACGTTATAAGAAGCTGAACTTGGCTCCTTACAAGGGATTTGTGAATCCGAAATATGAACTGGTGACGGATGAAAACGGAAATATTACCGATGTCACAGTAGCTTATGATGAAGGATATGTGGAACAGATGTTGCGCTATAGCAAGGATTACTCTCCGCTTCCTTCAGTAAACAATTAATTAGAAAATGGATATTAAAGAACAATTGAAAGATATCAAGACACAGCTCCGCCTTTCTATGAACGGGGCTGTGTCTCAAAGTATGCGTGAAAAGGGATTGGTGTACAAACTCAATTTCGGAGTGGAGCTGCCCCGCATCAAAATGATTGCCGAAGGCTACGAAAAAAGCCACGACTTGGCGCAGGCTTTGTGGAAAGAGGAGATTCGCGAATGTAAGATTCTGGCAGGAATGCTTCAACCTATTGAGACTTTCTATCCCGAGATTGCTGATATTTGGGTGGAGGACATCCGGAATATCGAAATTGCGGAGCTGACTTGCATGAATCTTTTCCAAAATCTGCCGTATGCTCCCGCCAAGTCTTTTCACTGGATTGCCGACGAGCGCGAGTATGTACAAACCTGCGGTTTCCTGACTGCCGCCCGGCTGCTGATGAAGAAAGGGGATATGACCGAACGGGCATCCGGCGAACTGCTCGACCAGGCTATGTGCAGCATTCATTCCGAGAGCTATCATGTGCGCAATGCGGCTTTGCTGGCAATTCGTAAGTATATGCAGCACAGTGAAGAACATGCTTTCCGGGTGTGCCGCATGGTGGAGGGCATGGCCGATTCTGCCGTAGAAAGTGAGCAGATGCTTTATAATATGGTGAAAGCGGAGGCGGAATGACTGCGCTGATAAATATCAAGGAAATTCTTTTGCGTTCCGCAAAAAAGGTTTAACTTTGTTCGCGCTAATTTTGGCTGATGATGGAAACTCAAAACGTGAAAGATACAGTAAGGCAGATATTCACGGAATATCTCACAGCGAACGGGCATCGCAAGACTCCTGAACGCTACGCCATACTCGATACGATTTATTCTATCGACGGTCATTTCGATATCGATATGCTCTACGAACGGATGATGGATCAGGAGAATTTCCGGGTGAGCCGGGCCACTCTCTACAATACCATTATTCTTCTCATCAATGCACGGCTGGTCATCAAGCACCAGTTCGGCACTTCCTCACAATACGAAAAATCATACAACCGCGAGACTCATCATCATCAGATATGTACGCAATGCGGTAAGGTGACCGAGTTTCAGAACGAGGAGCTGCAACATGCCATTGAGAATACGAAACTAAGCCGCTTTCAGCTTTCGCATTATTCTTTGTATATATATGGTATATGCAGCAAGTGCGACAGAGCTAACAAAAGGAAGAAAGTTAATAACAACAATAAAAAAGAAAAATGAAAGTAGATGTTCTATTAGGATTACAATGGGGCGACGAAGGTAAAGGAAAAGTAGTCGACGTTTTAACACCTAAATACGATGTGGTTGCTCGTTTTCAGGGCGGCCCGAATGCCGGTCATACTCTTGAGTTCGAGGGACAGAAGTATGTACTTCGTTCTATTCCTTCCGGTATTTTTCAGGGAAACAAGGTAAACATCATCGGTAACGGTGTGGTACTTGACCCGGCACTGTTCAAAGCAGAAGCCGAGGCGCTTGAAGCATCAGGCCATCCGTTGAAAGAACGTTTGCACATTTCGAAGAAAGCCCATCTTATCCTTCCTACGCATCGCATCCTCGATGCTGCTTACGAAGCCGCCAAGGGAGATGCAAAAGTGGGAACTACCGGTAAGGGTATCGGCCCTACTTATACGGATAAGGTCAGCCGCAACGGTGTTCGTGTAGGTGATATCCTTCACAACTTTGAGCAGAAATATGCTGCTGCAAAAGCCCGTCACGAACAAATTCTGAAGAGCTTGAATTATGAGTATGACTTGACGGAACTGGAAAAAGCATGGATGGAAGGTATCGAATATCTGAAACAATTCCACTTTGTAGACAGCGAACACGAAGTGAATAATCTGTTGAAGGATGGCAAGAGCGTTCTTTGTGAAGGTGCCCAGGGCACTATGCTCGACATTGATTTCGGTTCGTATCCGTTCGTCACTTCTTCCAATACGGTCTGTGCAGGTGCCTGCACAGGACTTGGAGTAGCCCCCAACCGCATCGGTGAGGTATATGGTATCTTCAAGGCATACTGTACGCGTGTAGGTGCAGGTCCGTTCCCGACAGAATTATTTGACGAGACGGGCGACAAGATGTGTACATTGGGACATGAGTTTGGCTCGGTGACAGGTCGTAAACGTCGTTGCGGATGGATTGACCTGGTAGCGTTGAAATATTCCGTGATGATAAACGGGGTTACCAAACTGATTATGATGAAGAGCGACGTGCTTGATACTTTCGATACTATCAAGGCTTGTGTAGCTTATAAAGTGAATGGTGAGGAGATAGATTACTTCCCGTATGATATCACTGAGGGTGCTGAACCCGTATATGCGGAACTTCCGGGATGGAAGACGGATATGACGAAGATGCAGAGCGAAGATGAATTCCCCGAAGAGTTCAACGCTTATCTGACTTTCCTTGAAGAACAGCTTGGCGTGGAAATCAAGATTGTATCTGTAGGACCGGATAGGGAGCAGACTATCATACGTTACACTGAGAAATAAAAGTTTTTCAGGCACGGACTACGCGGATATCACGATTTCTATTTAAGTAAGGTCGTGAGATTCATGTAATCCGTGCCTGAAATGTTTTATATCCTATTCGGCTACGCTATTTCCCTGTTTTCCTTTTTACAAACTAATACATGCAATATCTTATGAAAACGCATTTTATTACCTTTCTTCTGTTGCTCGCAATGAGCATTGGTGCATTTACCCGGTCATTTGCCCAGTCTTCTCCTTATCAACCCACTGAAGAGAATCTAAAGGCACGGCAGGAATTTCAAGACAATAAGTTCGGTATTTTTCTTCATTGGGGGCTGTATGCCATGCTGGCTACCGGCGAGTGGACTATGACAAACAATAATCTGAACTATAAAGAGTATGCCAGACTGGCAGGCGGATTCTATCCCTCCAAATTTGATGCAGACAAATGGGTGAAGGCTATCAAGGCTTCGGGAGCGAAGTATATCTGCTTCACTACCCGCCATCACGAAGGCTTTTCCATGTTTGATACCCAATATTCGGATTATAACGTAGTAAAGGCAACCCCTTTCAAGCGTGACATCGTGAAAGAACTGGCAGCAGCTTGTGCCAAGCATGGAATCAAACTTCATTTCTACTACTCGCATCTCGACTGGACGCGTGAAGACTATCCGTGGGGACGCACAGGACGCGGAACGGGACGTCCGAATCCGAAAGGCGATTGGAAAAGTTATTATCAATTCATGAACAACCAATTGACAGAATTGCTGACGAACTACGGACCGATAGGCGCTATCTGGTTCGATGGCTGGTGGGATCAGGATCAGAATAAAAACTTCAACTGGGAGTTACCGGAGCAATATGCGTTGATTCATAAGTTGCAGCCGGGATGCCTTGTAGGCAACAATCATCATCAGACGCCTTTTGCCGGTGAAGATATTCAGATTTTTGAGCGCGACCTGCCCGGTGAAAATTCTGCCGGACTTTCAGGACAGGATATAAGCCGGTTGCCTCTCGAAACTTGCGAAACGATGAATGGCATGTGGGGATATAAGATTACCGACCAGAATTATAAATCGACGAAAACGCTGATTCACTACTTGGTGAAGGCTGCCGGCAAGAATGCCAACCTTTTGATGAATATCGGTCCTCAACCCGACGGTGAGCTTCCTGCAGTGGCAGTGGAGCGCTTGGCGGAGATGGGAGAGTGGATGAAGCAGTATGGCGAAACTATCTACGGGACACGTAGCGGTGAGGTTGCTCCACACAATTGGGGGGTGACCACGCAGAAAGGGAATAAACTCTATGTGCATGTCCTTGATTGGGAAGATAAAGCATTGTTCTTGCCTTTGACTGATAAAAAAGTGAAGAAAGCGGTGTTGTTCAAAGACCAGTCTCCGGTTCGTTTCATCAAAACGAAAGCGGGCGTTTTGCTGGAGTTTGCCGATGTGCCGAGGGATATCGACTATGTCGTAGAACTTACAATTGACTAAATTTTAGATAATTCTTCATAAAAGCAAGGGGAAACTATTCTGACATTGATAGTTTCCCCTTACTTTTGGCAAGCTATTTGTTTATATAGATATAGAGTAATAATTAAAAATGAAAAGTATATGATGTCTTATTGGGTATTATTTATTGGAATTGCCGTAGTGAGTTGGCTGGTACAGATGAATTTGCAGAACAAGTTCAAGAAGTATTCCAGAATTGCTACGGGGAATGGAATGACAGGACGCGACGTGGCTTTGAAAATGTTGCACGACAATGGAATCTATGATGTGCAGGTTACGCATACGCCGGGACAGTTGACCGACCACTACAACCCCACTAATAAAACAGTGAATTTGAGTGAGGGTGTATATGAAAGCAATAGCATAATGGCAGCCGCTGTGGCAGCTCATGAGTGCGGACACGCCGTGCAGCACGCACGTATGTATGCCCCGCTGAAGTTGCGTAGCGCATTGGTTCCTGTGGTAAGTTTTGCATCTTCCATCATGACTTGGGTGTTGTTGGGTGGCATTCTGCTGATAAACACTTTCCCGCAATTGTTGTTGGCAGGAATTATCCTGTTTGCCACGACTACATTGTTCAGTTTTGTCACGTTGCCGGTGGAAATCAATGCAAGTAAGCGTGCGCTCGTTTGGCTGAGTTCATCCGGCATTACCAATTCTTATAATCATGCACAGGCCGAAGATGCTCTTCGCTCCGCTGCTTATACGTATGTGGTTGCTGCATTGGGCTCATTGGCTACATTGATTTACTACATCATGATTTTCATGGGTAGAAGAGATTAGGATTTTTTCAGAATATGTAAGTATTGCTCGGAAATTTGCAGTAAATTTGCGCAATTAAATTTGTAAACAGTAATATTATGGCAGCAAAACCAAGCATTCCAAAAGGAACTCGTGACTTTTCGCCGATAGAGATGGCGAAGCGTAATTATATATTCAATACGATTCGTGACGTATATCATTTGTATGGATTCCAGCAGATAGAGACTCCTTCGATGGAGATGCTTTCTACACTGATGGGAAAGTACGGTGACGAAGGTGACAAGTTACTCTTTAAGATTCAGAATTCCGGGGATTATTTTTCGGGCATTACAGACGAAGAATTATTGAGCCGCAATGCGGCGAAGTTAGCCAGCAAATTCTGTGAGAAGGGGTTGCGCTATGACCTGACAGTACCTTTTGCACGTTACGTGGTGATGCACCGTGATGAAATTACTTTCCCTTTCAAGCGTTATCAGATCCAGCCGGTGTGGCGTGCCGACCGTCCGCAGAAAGGGCGCTATCGCGAGTTTTATCAATGTGATGCCGATGTGGTGGGCAGTGATTCGTTGCTGAACGAAGTGGAGTTGATGCAGATTGTCGATACGGTATTCAGCCGTTTCAATATCCGTGTATGCATTAAAATCAATAACCGCAAGATTCTTTCAGGTATTGCTGAGATTATCGGTGAATCGGATAAGATTGTCGACATCACCGTGGCGATAGACAAACTGGATAAAATCGGATTGGACAATGTGAATGCCGAGTTGAAAGAAAAGGGAATCAGTGATGAGGCTATCGCCAAGCTGCAGCCGATTATCCTTCTCAGCGGTACCAATTCGGAGAAGTTGGCGACATTGAAGAATGTGTTGGCTGCCAGCGAAACAGGGTTGAAGGGAGTGGAAGAGAGCGAATTCATCTTGAATACATTGGAAGCAATGGGATTGAAGAACGAAATAGAGCTTGACTTGACTTTGGCTCGCGGACTGAACTATTACACGGGTGCTATCTTTGAAGTGAAAGCGCTGGATGTGCAAATCGGAAGTATCACGGGTGGTGGTCGTTATGACAATCTGACCGGTGTATTCGGTATGGCAGGAGTTTCGGGTGTAGGTATCTCTTTCGGTGCCGACCGTATCTTCGACGTGTTGAACCAGCTTGATCTGTATCCGAAGGAAGCAGTGAACGGAACAGAAATTCTGTTTATCAATTTCGGTGAAAAAGAAGCTGCATTCGCTATGGGAATTTTGGCTAAAGTGCGTGCTGCTGGTATCCGTGCGGAGATTTTCCCGGATGCAGCCAAGATGAAGAAGCAGATGAGCTATGCCAATGCGAAGCAGATTCCATTTGTAGCCATTGTCGGCGAAAATGAGATGAACGAAGGAAAGGCAATGCTGAAGAACATGGAGACCGGAGAACAGAATCTTGTTTCGGCAGAAGAGTTGATTGCAGCTGTGAAGAGATAAGTAAGCATACACAATAGAATAGAAGGGAATATCAATATTCTCCTTTTTATATATTATATAAAATAACCCTCGCTACAACTACAAGTAGCGAGGGTTATTTTATTGGAGCGATACCGCATTACAGATGCCGTTCCGGATATAGCTCATTCCACCATTCGGGACGATCTTGCAGCCAGCGTGCAAACCAAGCCATGATAGAGTTGTGCCATTTGATGCGTTTGTCGTAATCCGAAATGAAATGGTTTTCGCCATCCACCGTAATAAACTCTACGGTTTTGCCTAATATCTTCAATGCATTGAAAAGCTGGATGCTTTCTCCGATAGGTACGTTGGTATCCACTGTGCCATGCAGCAATAAAAGCGGAGTGTTAATCTTGTCGGCATTGAACAGGGAGCCCTGTTTGGTAAACAGCTCCGGATTATTCCAAGGATAGCTGTCGGCTGCCGCAATCGCATTGTATGAATATCCCCAGTATCCTTCTCCCCAATAGCTTGTCACGTCACTGATGCCGGCATGAGACACGGCGGCAGCGAAAATATCAGTTTGAGTTTGCAGGTATTGTGTCATGAATCCGCCGTACGATGCACCGAGGCATCCGATCTTTTTCGCATCCACAAACGAATGCTCCTTGCAGAACTGCTTCGTTCCTTCGATGATATCATCCGCAGTACGTTTTCCCCAAGCATTGACGTGGCGTGCGGAGAACTCCTGTCCGAAACCGATAGTGCCGCTGGGCTGGATAACATATACTACATAATCACGTGATGCAAACAATTGGGCGCAGTACGGATTTCCGATGCCGCGTGTTGTTGGAGTGGTGCCGCCGTAGTAGTAAACAATCAGCGGATACTTCTTGGCGGGGTCAAAATCGGGAGGAAGACACATCTTGCCGGTGATGACCGTTCCGTCTGAAGCCGTAAAGTTCCATGGCTCGGTCTTACCTAATTCTATTTTATCCAAGATAGGCTTCATAGGGTCGGCAAGCAAACGGGACGTTTTCTTTTTCATATCATACAGATAGCCAACGCCGGAAGTGGTGTCCGATTGACCGATATAAGCGGCGATATTCGGATTATATTCAGACAAGGTGAAATTGCTGACAACATCTACTTCGAGATTCAGCTTCTCGAAGTTTCCGCTTTTCGGAGAGTAGCGATAAATGTTTTTGCAATCACCGTCGTCTGTATTGAAGTAGATGCAGCCGTCTCCGCGGTTCCATTGCAAGGGACTGACGGTGGGGTTGAAGTCTTTGGTTATCGGCTGGATTTTGCGGGTGGCCAAATCCATGATGAAGGCTTGTGTATCGAAATCATTGGCAATGGGTTGGTTACCGCAATTCTTGCCTATGCCGCCGAATGCTTCGGGACTGGCGGTCAGCAGCAATTGCTTTCCGTCCGGTGAGTAGCTGGCACCGCCAAGGAATCTTTCGTCATGAAAAAGAGTATCTACTTTCAGCGTTTCCAAGTCAACCAGATAGAGCGAAGACAAGGAGAAGGGACGTTGGGTGATATTCTCTCTGGAAGTGCTGTATATCATGTACTTTCCGTCGGGAGATATATCCTGCAAGTAAGTACTGTGATTGCCGTAGGTCAGTCGTTCGGAGACTCCGTCGGCTATGTTGTATTTGGCAAGGAAGCTGCGTCCCCGGCTATTGGGAATCCTGTCTACCGGGCTCACGATGCGGCGGAGTGCACCTATTTCCTTTTCTCCTTCCTCACGGGGATAATAAATCAGAAAGTCTTCATTGGGCGACCAAGTGAAACTTTGTTCGGGAATCCCCTTTAGGATTACTTCCTCGCGGAGGGTGGCAGGGTCGAGCGCGATTACATCGTTTCCGTTCAGTGCCGTGACGGTGTAATACAGTTTGTCGCTTTTCGGCATCCAGCGCATGCCGTCTCTTACATTATTCAAAAGAACCTTTCCGGTTTTTAAGTCGCTGAGTTCGCAATAAGTGCGCGAACGCTTGGCGGAATGATTATTCCAGTAGCGGGTCAGCAAATACCTTCCGTTAGGAGAGATGTCGACAGAAATCGTCCGGTTTCCGTATACGGTATTATCAAGCGAGAAACGCTGCTTGGCATCGGGAGTAAGCGTGCAAGTGATTTCTTTGAATTTCTCGTCTTTGATAAGTTCGCATTTCAGGGTAGGGGATGCCTTGTCTTCCGAGGTGGAAAGCAATTTGAACATAATCTCGTAATCACGTTCCGGCTCCATGCTGATGGCTATTTCACGGGAAGAGGCAGAGGTGATGCTGTCTTCGGCGGCATCTTTGGTCTGTTTGGAAACTCCGTCAATGAATATCTCCCAACGGACGGGAGAGGTAACTTTCAGCTTCCCTTTCAAGAAACGTTCGGCACGCATTTGTGTCTTAAACAGATAGAGCTTATTGTTCTTCTCTGCTTTT
This sequence comes from uncultured Bacteroides sp., assembly GCA_934716785.1. Classification (GTDB taxonomy): domain Bacteria; phylum Bacteroidota; class Bacteroidia; order Bacteroidales; family Bacteroidaceae; genus Bacteroides. Next base: position 12,930 of record CAKUYM010000062.1, read on the forward strand.
TCCAAATGCAGAAAACCTGCCGTGTCGACAGTCAGCGATTGCATTTGGGCATCCGGCAAATCCAGCACCACAGGTGTCTTGAGCAACATCTTCACCGAATGCTTTTCACCTTTCGGATTAATGCTGTCGTTCATGATAGGCGTGCGCACTTCAATGGCATTTCTCACCTTGTACTGTGTCAGTTTCTCTTGTGCCTGTGCTTGAAAAGCAAGTCCGGTCGCTAATAAGATAGTAAAGGTAATTCCTTTTTTTCTCATGTGTTTGTAAGCTTATAAAGGGTTAATAATAGGGTAGCAAATGTAAGCAATAAGTTCTTTATATACAATTAAATAGAATCTTTTTAGTAGGCGATGTGCTCTAATATTCCGTTGAGGTAGGCGATGGCTACTCCGTAATTTGTCATAGGGATATGCTGTTCTCGCGCACGTTCAATCCGGCTGAGTACATATTTGCGGTTGAACATACATGCTCCGCAATGGATGACTAAAGAATAAGGAGTCAGGTCTTGCGGGAAGTCCGTTCCGCTCACAATGTCAATCTGTAACTTTTCACCGATTCTTTTCCGCAGCAACCGGGGTAGTTTCACTCTTCCTATGTCTTCGGAAAGGGGAGCATGGGTGCAGGCCTCCGCTATCAGTACACGTGATGATTCCGTAAGGCTTTCAATGGCTGCCGCGCTTTCTACATAGTAACGGATATCTCCTTTGTATCCGGCAAAGAGGACAGAGAAGGAAGTCAGTTTGCTTTCTTCCGGTTTCAATTCATAGACTGTTTTAAAGACTTGCGAGTCGGTGATGATCAGTTTCGGCGGACGGGCGAGAGCCTGTAGTGTCTCCGGAAGTTTGTCGGTCGTGCAAGTCATTACAAGGCATTTTTTGTCCAACAGTTCACGGATAGTCTGCACCTGTGGCAGGATAAGTCTGCCTTTCGGTGCCTGAATGTCCTGCGGCATGATTAACAGTACGACGTCATTCTCTGTGGCAAGGTCTCCGGTGATGCTCTGCCGGCCGAAGTCCGAAGGGATTTTTTCAAGAATCGCCTGCCGGATTTTTTCGATGCCTATTCCCTCTTTTGCGCTGACGGGCAACGGGCGTTGGTTGTATTTCTGCTCGATGCCGGCTGCCAATATGTCAGTGTCTCTGCGTATATCGATCTTATTCAATATCAGGACAACAGGTATATCCTTTTCCTTCAGTAACTTCAGAATTTCGTCTTCCGACGGTTTAGGCATTCCGTTTTCGCAAGAGTGAGAACAAGAGAGTGAAGAGGAGTTGTCCTCACAAAGTAACAGTGCGATGTCTGTCTTCTCAATCGCTTTCAATGTACGTGCTGTACGCATTTCTCCGAGTGTGCCCTCATCATCGAATCCCGGTGTGTCGATAAAGAGACAGGGACCGATGTCGTGAATCTCCATCGCCTTGGATACAAGATCGGTGGTTGTTCCGGGGGTATCTGATACGATGGCTGTATCCTGTCCGGTCAGCGCATTGATAAGAGAGGACTTTCCGCTATTCCGCCTGCCGAAAAGAGTAATATGAAGCCTGTTGGCACTGGGGGTATCTGTTAAACTCATAATGGTTTGTGATTAATGGTTACTATTTAACGGAATTGTGAGTCACAATTCCGTTAAGTACTAAAATCTAAAGTCTCTCTTGCCTTCAGCGATGGCTTTAAGGTTGCGGATGGCTATTTCTCTGACTTTAGGATTGGGAATCCGTTCCGTTTCATTCATGATAAGTTTCAATCCTTTGCGGCGTGTCTCTTCCGATGCATAATCTTCCAGATATTCTTTCAAAGTCATTAATGCATTCGGAGCGCAGCAATTGGCAATCTGCCCGGATTTTACTAAAGACATGAAGCGGTCGCCCGTTCTTCCTTCCCGATAGCAAGCCGTGCAGAAACTGGGGATATAGCCAAGGTCGAGCAACCAGCTCACCACCTCGTCCAGCGTCCGTGTATCACTAACATCGAACTGGGCGGAATTGTTATCGGGCAATTCCTTTTCGGCATATCCGCCTACACTGGTACGCGAACCGCCACTGATTTGAGAGACACCCAGTTCAAGAACTCTTCTCCGGGATTCCTGTGACTCGCGTGTGGAAATAATCATCCCCGTATATGGGACTGCGATGCGGATTACAGCCACAATCTTACTGAATATTTCATCGGAGATGGCATTGGGAAAGTCTCCCGCATCAATGTCATCTGCCGAGCAGATGCGTGGCACACTGATGGTGTGTGGTCCCACGCCAAATCGGGCTTCCAAATGTTCGGCATGCATCAGCAAACCAGTAAAGTCATATCGGTAGGTATTCAATCCGAAAAGAACCCCTATTCCTACATCGTCAATACCTCCTTCCATGGCACGATCCATTGCTTCGGTGTGATAGGCGTAATCGCTTTTCGGCCCGGTGGGGTGGAGAGTCTCGTAGTTTTCTTTATGGTAAGTTTCCTGGAATAATATATACGTACCGATACCGGCCTCTTTCAGGCGTTGATAGTTCTCCACTGTGGTGGCGGCAATATTGACATTCACCCGTCTTATCGCACCGTTTTTATGCTTGATACTGTATATAGTCCGGATGGATTCGAGAATGTACTCTATTGGATTCTGTGACGGATGCTCTCCGGCTTCGAGCGCCAAGCGCTTATGTCCCATGTCCTGTAGGGCAATCACTTCCCGGCGGATGTCATCCTGTGTCAGCTTCTTGCGTGCGATAGTCTTGTTCTTTGCATGGTATGGGCAGTAAATGCAGCCGTTTACGCAATAATTCGACAGATAAAGCGGTGCGAACATCACGATACGGTTGCCATAGAATTTCTGTTTGATTTCCTTGGCGAGGCGAAAGATACGTTCAGTCAGGTCGGGCTGATTGCATTCCAGCAGGACGGCTGCCTCGCGGTGGGTCAACCCCTTGCACAAGGCGGCTTTCTCGATGAGCTGTTCAATCAGTGACCGGTTGTCCTTGTTGCTTTGCGCATATTCCAATGTGTCGAGAATCTCCTCATGATGGATAAATTCTTCTGCTTTCGATGAATTTGCTTGGTAAGACATTTTTGATGATTAATGGTTTAGCGATTGGTGATTAAGGATTGAAGTCTCCTCTTCCTGTCGAAATTTCGTAGCCGATGGCATCCAGTTGCTTTTGCAGCGCAACCAGCCCTTCGGCAGATTCGGCTCCGAGTGCAGCCTTGTCGTTGTATAATTCATATTTCCTGCGTTCTTCCAAAGGGGAGAGGTTGGGCATTACTACATTTGCCCCTGCCAATATTCCTCGTTCTCTGCCATCGGGGGTGAGCGTGGCCAATGCCGTTGTTGCCGGAATCAATGCCGACGGGTGCATCAGCCGGAAGATGGATAATAAAAGGATAGTCTGCCCCGTCGTACCATTGGGATATCCGGCAAAAGGGGTATCATGATGGGAGAGGAAAGGACCTATACCGATCATTTCCGGACGAAGCCTTTCTATAAACCGGATATCCTCGATGATATGTTCCACCGTTTGTCCGGGGCTGCCTACCATGATTCCTGTTCCCGTCTGATAACCGATTTCTTTTAAATCCAGCAAGCACTGCAAACGTCGTTTGGCAGACATCTCAGCCGGGTGCAGTTGGCGGTAATGCTGTTCGTTGTAGGTCTCGTGGCGTAGCAGATAGCGGTTGGCGCCTGCCCGGAAGAAACGTTCGTATGCTTCGCGCGATTTTTCGCCGAGTGACAGGGTGATGGCGCAATCCGGATACTCCCGCCGGATGGCGGCAACCGTTTGCTCTATCCGTTCG
>CAKUYM010000063.1 GCA_934716785.1 uncultured Bacteroides sp.
TCAATACCCAGTTATGGTCGTAACCGTTACCGTTTTTCAGTTGCATGAAATCATAGTCATTGATACGCTCGCCTACCGGAGTCGGGGTACGGAAATCCATCGGAGTTTCTTCTACCGGAACAATCTCGCCGGTTGTCATGAAGGTACTGTCCACCGGAGTATAATAGTCCGCATCCACCATCAACAGATGGTCGGAGTTATTGCCGGCATCGCCATCAAGATTGAAATAAGAGTGGTTGGTCATATTTACAATCGTCGGCTTGTCCGTTTCCGCTTCGTACTGAATATCGATGGCATTATCGTCCGTCAGTTTCATCAGCACTTTGCAAGTGATATTTCCGGGGAAGCCCTCTTCACCGTCCTCGGCACGGTAGGTCAACTGCAGCTCTTGCGGATTCAACTGTTCAGCGTCAAACACCTGGTATTGGAATCCTTGTGGGCCGCCGTGCAGGCAATGACCGTAATTGTTGCGAGGAAGCTGATATTCTACACCGTCCAACGTAAATTTTCCCTGATTGATGCGGTTGGCATAGCGTCCGATTGTCGCACCGAAATCCGATGGTTTGCTAATATAGTCCTGAATTGAATCGAAACCGAGCACAACGTCACGCATCTGTCCGTCTTTATCGGGAACCATCACAGAAACAATACGTCCACCGAAATTGGTGATGCAAACTTCCATGTTGTTCTTGTTGCGCAAGGTGAACAAATCAGTCTTCTTTCCATTTACTTCTGTCTGGAAATTGCTCCGTAACAAACCGGAGTCCGTAGTTTTTTCTGTCTTCGGAGTACAAGATGCCATTAAAAGGGCGGCAACTGCCCATACGCATAACTTTTTCATGATACAATTGTCTATTAAAATCTATATATTTTACATTAGCATATTACTGTATATCATTCTATAAATTATCTCACTGCCCGATTATTTTTTCTTCTTTAATTCGTTAGAGAAAGAGTAAGGAAAATCGGATTCCTTCGTGCCGCGCTGCCGATTGGGTTTGGCATCCATCTTATAAGAAATGGTAGCGCCATTCAGCAAGTCCCGATGGGTGAGATAGTTTTTTGTATATTCTTTGCCATTCACTGTCATTGATGAAATATAGCGTCTGTCATCTCCGTTGTTCGGTGCAGAGATAGTCGCCGTCTTTCCGTTTTCCAAGTGCAGCTTCATCTCCTTGAAATAAGGAGTGCCCAGTACATACTCATCCGTACCCGGACATACCGGATAGAATCCCATGGCCGAGAACACATACCAGGCAGAAGTCTGGCCGTTGTCCTCATCACCGCAATAACCGTCGGGGGCAGGAGTGTAAAGTTTGTCCATCACTTCACGAATCCAGTATTGCGCTTTCCAAGGCTGGCCGGAATAGTTGTACAGATAAAGCATGTGCTGAATAGGCTGGTTGCCATGCGCATAGTTGCCCATATTCATAATCTGCATTTCGCGGATTTCATGAATCACGGCTCTATAATAGCTTTCATCGAAAATCGGAGGCAGGATAAATACAGAGTCCATCATTTGATTGAATCCGTCTTTACCTCCCATCAGGTTAATCAAACCTTGAGGATCGTGGAATACGGACCAAGTGTAATGCCAGCTATTGCCTTCCGTAAAGGCATCGCCCCATTTCAGCGGATTGAATGGAGACTGGAACGTACCGTCTTCATTCTTACCGCGCATCAACTTGTGTTCGGGATCATAAAGATTCTTATAGTTCATCGCTCTCTTTGCGAAGACCTCGATTTCTTTTTTCGGCTTCTTCAAGGCTTTGCCCAATTGATAGATACACCAGTCATCATAAGCATATTCCAGTGTGCGTGCCGCATTCTCGTTAATACCTACATTATAAGGAACATAGCCTAATTTGTTGTAATATTCATATCCCAAGCGCCCGGTAGAACGGACCTTCGGGTGCACTGCGTTTGCCCCGTGCTTCACGGCCTCCCACAACGTTTCAATATCATACCCTTTCAGGCCTTTCAAGTAAGCATCGGCAACGATAGAAGCGGAGTTGTTCCCGACCATGCAGCCTCTATGACCGGGGCTCGCCCATTCCGGAAGGAATCCGCTTTCCTTATAGGTATTCACCAATCCTTCCTGCATCTTCGTATTCATGGACGGATACATCAGGTTGAGAAAGGGGAACAGACAACGGAACGTATCCCAAAAACCGGTATCGGTAAACATATAGCCCGGAAGCACTTCACCGTTGTAAGGGCTGTAATGCATCACATCCCCTTTGGCATTTATCTCGTAGAAACTTCTGGGAAACAATACCGAACGATACAGACAGGAGTAGAATGTGCGCAAGTGGTCAGCGTCATCATCTTTCACTTCGATGCGTCCGAGAACATCGTTCCATACCTTGCGGCCTTTCGCTGCAATTTGGTCAATATCATCCGAGTTCAATTCCTTCAGGTTCAGTTCCGCCTGTTCGGGACTGATAAAGGAAGAGGCTACGCGCACATTTACCTGTTCGCCCTTGCGGGTTTTGAAACCTACCAGTGCACCGGCATGGTTGGTTGTCACTTCCAGCTTGCCGGTATCAACCGCACCGTTGGCTACGGCAGCCGTATAAGTAAACGGCTTGTCGAATACCAGTACAAAGTAGTTTTTGAAATTTGCAGGAACACCCCCGCTGTTTTTTGTGGTATAACCGATAATCTTGTTTTCCGAAGGGATTACTTTCACAAATGAACCTTTATCGAAGGCATCCACCACGACGTAAGAATGCTCGTTCTCGGGGAAAGTGAAACGAAAGACAGCCGCTCTCTCCGTCGGAGCGATTTCGGTCACGACATCATGATCGGCAAGATATACCTTATAATAATAAGGAGTGGCCGTTTCTGCCTTGTGAGAGAACCAACTGGCACGTTCGTCCTGATTGAATGATGCCTTACCGGTGACCGGCATGATGGCAAACTGTCCGTAATCATTAATCCAAGGACTGGGCTGATGGGTTTGTTTGAATCCTCTGATCTTGTCAACATCATACGTATATGCCCATCCATCACCCATTTTGCCGGTCTGCGGAACCCAAAAGTTCATTCCCCAAGGCAGCGCAATGGCAGGGTATGTGTTTCCGGTAGATAGCGAATGCTTAGAGTGTGTACCGACCAGCGGACTGACATAGTCCACCGGTCCGGTAATTGTTTTTGCCGCCATCCCCCATACACTAAGTAACGCAAAAGCGAATAGAGTTAGTTTCTTCATGGTATTTTTATCTTATTTAACCAGTTTTCCTTCAAGCATCTTGATGTAATATCCGCCTACGACGGAACGCGCCTGGAAACCTCTTTGATTCGGTTCGTCCGTAAATACCCAGTCGGACATCGGGACGCGGTTAGGCGTCACGCTCATAAACAGATATACCGGTTCGATAAATTTCTCAAAGGTAGCTTTGTCATCAGCCAATGTGGCTGTCCACATGATCCAGTCGGTCTTTGTGTACGTTGCACGGTTATCCAACGGAAGACCATATTTATTTTGCTTCGAAAGATAGTAAGCTATTTCTTTTTCTGCAACATTTTTGGGGAAGATTTGCAGGTTCAGTAATTTATCCCATACCAAGTTGTACTTCTGACTCCATGTTCCCGGCTTGTCAAATGTCAGTCGATAGTGGTCGCCGTCATCTGCCATCTTCACCCATTCGGCAGCCATTTCCTTTGCTTTCTGCGTGTACTTTTCGGCAACATCTTTCTTGCCCAGCATATCTGCCAGATAACCGTATGAGGCAACACCCATGATCGCTTTGATAGAAAGGTTGGCATTGTGTGCAAAATGACCGGCAAAGTCATCGGTGCACAGTTGGTTGGCGGGGTCAAGTCCGTTCTCTGCCAGATAATCGGTCCATGTGGTCAAGGTCTCCCAATGTTTCTGTGCATAATCGGCATTGCCTTCCATTTTCGCAATGGCAGCAGCCAGCACCACCATATTGCCCGATTCTTCTACCGGCATATCACCGCCATAGGTCTGACCGTTGGCCAATGGATAAGTACCGACATCGTGTGCGGCAAACGGCTTTGTCCATTTTCCACTCTCGCTATAATAGAATATATGGTTCATGGTGGCTTTCACCAACTCCGGATTATAATACAAGAGTAACGGAGCTCCCGGATAAGTCAGATCGACCGTTCCGATAGAGCCATTGCTGAAATTCTCCTTAGAAAGGAATACCAAGTCACCATTCGGAGCCTGCACCAATTTATGCGCAGCCAATGCCTGACGATAAGCCAATGCACAAAGCTCGGCATATTTACGCCCACCGGCAGCAGTAGCTTCTGCCATCAGTTTCTTGTCGAAAGCGGCACAATTCTTCATTTGCATATCGTATTCTTTCTCCGCTTTCCTGAATTGGGATACAATTGTTTCATTGCCTTGACGATTCCAGTAAGGACGCAGGTTGTCACCAAAATATTGGATGGAATAAATATCATCGTACCCGATCAACAGGTGACCATCCGCTTTTTGTATTTCGCCCAATGAACGGACGAGCGCCAACTTGTCATAACCGTTTGTGGTTGATGCTTCCAGCTTGTCGGCAAGAAAACTTTTGCGCAACTCTCTGCCGTCACCGATTGCACAAGTGCTGTTTTCCTTTTCAGCAGCCAGATAGAAATATCCCCAGTCAATGCGGACATCATCACCTTTCTTCTTCAAGATTTCCTGATTGCGGCTTCCGGTACGGAGGAACAACAGATTACCGTCAATAAAGCTGTCGGCAACCGACTCTTGGTGAGGCTGGTCGAGCGCCCATTGAGGAGCTGCTTCAAAATATAGCTCAACTTGATGTTTCTGACTGTCATTGGAAGTTACTTCGTACGAAATATAGTTGACCGGACGTGACAACAGGTCCAGATTATCCATAAACATTGGAGCGGTAAATGTCAATTTCAAATCTACCGGGCCGCAAGTGAATGTATAATAAGTCTGCATGGGCTGTACGTCTACTGAAGTCTGCTGTGCCGTCTGCAAGAAAGAGCAATACCCTTCCAGTTCGACCAACAGTCCGAAATCCAGCAATCCGTTTCCTACCCGATTATGGCAATATCCGGCAATCAGGTTCTCTCCCTGCTTTAAAGAAGCTACTACTTCTTCAGGCAACTTTACTTTTTCATTTTTCTTGCAAGAGTTACCAGTATCCACCACCTTGATGCCATTGACATAAATAATGGCGTCATCGTCATGCGAGAACTCCAGATATACATTTTTTCCTGTCAGGTCCTCCGGGATATCGGCAATCCGGCGTACCCATATAAATTCTTCCCCCCATTGGGTTTTGGCAGTGTATTCATTCTCCATTGTCCCGAAGGCAGCTTCGCCCTCCTTCCAGGCTTTATCGTCGAATTCGATATTCTGCCACCCGTCAGCGGGTTGTTGGGTCGTATATTTTCCCCGCCAACTTCCTTGTTCGGATGTTTTTACCAGAGGTCTTAGTTCCAATTCTTCCGTTCCCATGAAACGATAGGTTTGTCCGTCTACTTTCACCACCCCAAGCAAAGGGAAATCCTTACCTGTCCAATGTCTCACAGAACTGTCATACAAATTGTCTGTAGCGGACCACGCACTGGTATAAGGGTCAATCGTCACCAGAGGGTATGCCGGAGCACGTAATTCACTCTTCTCGTGCTGCTCTATCCGGGGGCCACAGCTACAAAAAACAGAAGCCGTCCCCAGCAACAGCATCATCAGTTGTTGTTTCATAATCTTAATGTTAGCTTAAAGTCAAAAGGTTTTTACCTTTCATGCTAATTTATACTATTTTTCCTGCTACAAAGATTACAGAAATAACCGAAATAAAATGATAATATTTATTCAATAAAGAACAAATACAGACCAAAACACCTCTCGACATACAAACTTCCGGCAGAATTGCATTTCAAATTACTACAACCTGATGCCCGGGCCTTTCTATTTTATTTCAATGGACTTGCCGTTACGCCTTCAAAAGTCATCCTGATTGGTTTTATTTTTCCATCTTTATCAAAGTACATACGGTCAACGCAGGTCACACGAGCGTTTCCATCCGTTTCACCCAATGGATGGCGATGATAAATGATGTACCATCCGTCCTCTCCCGGCCCTTTTACAACTGAATGATGACCGGCACCTGTTCCAATATTGGGATCTCTCTGCAATATTTTGGCTTCTCTCTTGAAAGGTCCGAACGGTGAGTCGGCAATTGCATAAGCGACGCAATAATCCGGTCCTGTCCAACCGCCTTCCGACCACATAAAATAATATTTTCCATTGCGCTTCAACATGAAAGGTCCTTCTACATATTTTTCCGGAGTCACTTCTTTATAAACAGTGCCATCTTCAAACGGCACGATGCTCAACAAATCCGGAGCCAACTTCACCATATTGCAATGTCCCCAACCACCGTAATACATATAATACTGTCCGTCGTCATCTTTATAAACGAACTGGTCAATAGGTTGTGCGCCATTCACAAATTTACCGATTAAAGGCTTGCCCAGCGCATCCTTAAATGGTCCGGCCGGATTATCGGCTACAGCGACACCGATTCCCCCTAATTCGTTATTGTTCTGAATATCATTCGCACCGAAAAATATATAGTATTTATTATTCGCATGAATTACGGCAGGTGCCCATAAAGCGCGTTTAAACCAACTTATATTTTCTTTCGACAGTACTTTCGGATGTTTTGTCCAGTTCACAAGATCTTTGGACGAGAAGGCGTCCATAAAGGTCTGTTCATCGTAAGGTGCCGAATAGGTAGGGTAGATCCAATATTCATCTCCAAACACAACTCCTTCCGGATCGGCATACCACCCCGGAAATACAGGATTACCACTCGTTTTGGGTTGTTGATTGGCATTTTGTCCGAGAATAGACTGGCAACAACAAATAACACTAAAAAGAATAAGATGCCTTAGTTTCATACACTATACATATTTTAAAAGTTCGGTGCAACAAAAATAATAAAAAGCGACTGATAAATTCAATAAATATAAACCTTTTAAGGATAAATAATTACCAATCTGCCCGCCATATCATCATTAATAGTGGTTTTATCATAAAAAGAAGAGATTGTGTCATTTTTTGAACAAAGATTTGCCTTCAATCTCCTTTTATTCCGCTTTCTTTGTAACATTACCTTTTAATGGAATACCTATTAATAATTAAATACATAATGCATACCATAAACATGAAAAAGAATTTTCTAACAATGCTATTCGCATTGTCTTTATGCAGTCCGTCCTTTGCTCAATGGAAGCCTGCCGGTGACAAAATAAAGACATCGTGGGGAGAACAACTTGATCCTAAAAATGTATTGCCGGAATATCCGCGTCCTATCATGGAACGCAATGACTGGAAAAATCTGAACGGGCTTTGGAAATACGCCATCACCCCCAAGGGCACTTCAACTCCTACTGCCTATCAAGGTGACATTCTTGTTCCGTTTGCCATAGAATCGTCTTTATCCGGTGTAGGCAAATTAATAAGTGAGAAAGAAGAACTGTGGTACCAACGCACTTTCAACATTCCTTCCAACTGGCGTGGCAAACAGGTATTGTTGCACTTCGGAGCAGTAGACTGGAAAGCCGAAGTTTGGGTAAACGACGTCAAGGTAGGTGAGCACACCGGTGGATATACTCCTTTCTATTTCGATATTACTTCCGTACTTAATAAAGGAGATAATAATCTGGTTGTAAAAGTTTGGGATCCTTCAGACAAAGGCGAGCAGCCAAGAGGGAAACAAATAGCAAACCCTCACGGTATTTGGTACACTCCGGTTACCGGTATCTGGCAAACGGTGTGGCTGGAACCGGTGGCAACGCAGTATATCACAAATCTGAAAACGACTCCTGATGTTGATAACAATTCTGTTAAAGTGGAAGTTTTCACCAACACGACTTCTGCAGATAAAGTGGAAGTAAAGGTATTTGACGGCACAGACCTTGTCGCCAAAGGGGCAGCAATAAACGGTGTGCCTATCGAATTAGCAATGCCTGCCAATGCCAAGTTATGGTCGCCGGATTCTCCTTTCATCTACGATCTGGAAGTGACTCTGTATAAAGACGGGAAAGCTACAGACCGGGTAAAAAGCTATACTGCCATGCGCAAATATTCAATCCGCAAGGGTGAAGATGGTATCACTCGCCTGCAACTGAACAACAAAGATTGTTTCCAGTTCGGTCCGCTCGACCAAGGATGGTGGCCCGATGGATTGTATACCGCACCGACAGACGAGGCATTGGCATACGACTTGAAGAAGACGAAAGACTTCGGCTACAACATGGTGCGCAAGCACGTTAAAGTAGAACCTGCACGCTGGTATACTCATTGCGACCGGCTGGGATTGATTGTATGGCAAGATATGCCAAGTGGCGGTCCAAGCCCACAATGGCAGATGCACAATTATTTCAACGGTAGAGAAGTGATCCGTTCTGCCGCTTCTGAAGCAAACTATCGGAAAGAATGGAAAGAAATCATCGACTGTCTGTATTCTTATCCGAGCATTGCCGTATGGGTACCTTTCAATGAAGCATGGGGGCAATTCAAAACTCCGGAAATCGTTGCATGGACCAAGGAATACGATCCCAGTCGACTGGTAAATCCCGCCAGCGGCGGCAATCACTATACTTGTGGTGACATCCTCGACCTTCATCACTATCCGGAACCGGATATGTTCCTTTATGATCCGAGACGCGCTACCGTATTGGGTGAATATGGAGGTATCGGCTTGGTAGTAGAAGGAAATACCTGGGTCAATGACAAGAAAAATTGGGGGTATGTGAAGTTCAACACATCGGACGAAGTTACAGACGAATACATTAAATATGGCAAACATCTGTTGGAGTTAATCCCAAAAGGATTCTCCGCTGCCGTATATACACAGACGACGGATGTGGAGGGTGAAATCAACGGTCTACTCACTTACGACCGTAAGGTGATCAAAATGAATGAAGCAAAAATCCGAGAAATCAACAGGAAGATTTGTAACTCGCTGAATAAATAATACTCTTTTCTTTATAATTTGAGACAGCATCTCTGAATATTTATTCAAGGTGCTGTCTTTGACATCCCAACTTTGTATATCAGAAAATACCGCTGCAATGAAAAACAAACGAATTCTTTTTCTTTTTTCTTGTTGTGTATTGCTGACAGCAGCATGGGGAGAAGTTCCTCCCGCCAAAGCAGTATTTGCACAATACATGAGCCAAGCTCAGACATTTGCAGACAATTATCCGCGGGAGAAAGCTTATCTGCATTTTGACAATACAAGTTATTATGTTGGAGATACAATCTGGTTTCAGGCTTATGTCACCCTTGCCGAGAAACAGACATTCAGTTCGATCAGTCGCCCGCTATATGTGGAATTGGTAGACCAAGCGGGGCATATAGCAGACAGACAGATCATCAAACTGGCACAAGGAAAAGGAAACGGGCAATTCATTCTCCCCCGTTCCATGCTATCCGGTTATTACGAGGTACGTGCCTACACCCGTTGGATGCTTGCATTTAACGAACCGCAGTATTTTTCGCGCACTTTCCCTATTTATCAACCATCGAACAGCGATAAGCCGGAACGTGCCATCACTACTTATGAGCTAAGTCCGTCGATGGAGAACCGGCCGTTGGAAACAAAGGAAAAGTTAAGTGTACGTTTCTTCCCCGAAGGGGGACAATTGGTGGAAGGAGTGACTTCACAAGTAGCTTTCAAGGCGGAAAGTAAAAATGAAGGGGATGTAGAATTGTCTGGAACAGTTTACAACAAAGAAGGTGCGGAAATCACGTCATTCGAGACATTGCACGACGGGATGGGAGTTTTTAAGTATACGCCTTCCGCACAGCCTGCTGTCGCTAAAGTCAATTTTCAAGGGAAGAAATATGAATTTACACTTCCACAAGCATTACCTAACGGATATGTGTTGAGCACAGTCAGCAATGCCGGCGCTCTTTTGGTAAGAGTTTCCTGCAATGCTATGACGCCTCAAGATACATTGGCGGTATTTATCAGCCATCAAGGACGGCCATATGTCCATCAACTGGTAAGCTGCCGGGCGGACGCTCCGCAAGAGTTCATTCTGCCTACCCGTAAGCTACCGGCAGGTGTACTGCAAGTCAGTCTCATCAACCGGGCCGGAAATACGTTATGTGAACGTTTTGTCTTTTCCAATCCGCGCGCTCCTTTACAGCTATCCGCAGAAGGGTTGAAAGAGGTATATGCCCCTTACGCTCCCATTCGTTGCGAGTTGCAGGTTAGGAATGCCAAAGGAGAACCTGTATCGGGAGATGTGTCGGTCAGTATCAGGGATGCTATCCGCTCGGATTATATGGAGTATGACAACAATATTTTTACCGATTTACTGTTGACATCCGACTTAAAAGGATACATCCACCAGCCCGGCTATTATTTCGCTTCGACGTCTCCCCGAAAACAAACGGAACTGGATGTATTGCTTATGGTACATGGGTGGCGCAAATATGATATGAGCCAGGCCTTTGCCATTACTCCTTTTGCTCCGTTGCAACTTCCGGAAGGCCAACTGGCATTGAACGGACAAGTGAAATCAACCATCCTCAAAAACAAGTTGAAAGATATAGCGCTCAGTGTAATAGTGAAGAAAGACGACCAATTTATCACAGGAGGAACTGTGACTGATGAAAACGGATGTTTCACCATTCCTGTTGAGGATTTTGAAGGTACTATGGAAGCGGTTATCCAAACCCGGAAAGTGGGAAAAGAGCGCAATAAGGATGCATCTATCCTGATCGACCGCAATTTTTCTCCTGCTCCCCGAGCTTATGGGTATAAAGAACTTCACCCGAAATGGAAAGACATTGCCTACTGGCAACAGAAAACTGCAAATTTTGATTCCCTCTACATGGATTCCATTCGAAAAGTGGAAGGACTTTATGTCTTGGATGAAGTAGAAATAAAAAGTAAACGTCGGCAAGGGAGCAATATGGCAACCAAGATTAATGAGAAAAGCATCGACGCTTATTATGATGTTCGCCGTTCGGTAGATTTATTACGTGACAATGGAAAAATTGTCACAACGATTCCGGAATTAATGGAAAAGTTAAGTCCGCAATTCTACTGGGATCGCACCAATGACAAACTTACTTATCGACAAAAACCGATCTGCTATATCATGGACAATCACATTCTGTCAGAAAAAGAGACTCAAATGATGCTGACCGAAGTAGATGGATTGGCTTCTATCATCATAAGCAAAGGAACCGGAGGAATTGATGACGATATTATTCAGAACACAAAGATGTCTGAGGTCACAGATAGCACGGGGGTTGACATCAGCCAACTGGACAAGTACAGTGTTTT
This sequence comes from uncultured Bacteroides sp., assembly GCA_934716785.1. GTDB lineage: Bacteria > Bacteroidota > Bacteroidia > Bacteroidales > Bacteroidaceae > Bacteroides. The sequence continues at coordinate 11,316 of CAKUYM010000063.1, forward strand.
CTATCTGATTCCTCTTCCCAGACGTGATGTGTTGAACAAAAGCCAAAGTGCCGTACCCGGCACCCGACAAACGGTTATTCAAGGATATACTCATGCACTGGAATATTATTCACCCGCCTACCCCGCCAAGGAATTGTTTACAGACAAAGTGGATAAAAGGCGGACATTATACTGGAATCCGTCAGTACGGATGGATGAAAACGGAAAAGCTATAATCGAATGCTATAATAACCAATATTCCACTCCGGTGATTATCCAAGCAGAAACAATGAGCAAGGATGGGCAAATAGGAAGTATGAAATACTCTGTTATCGATTCAACCACGGCTCCGGATTGAGTTTTTCCTTTTCCCTGCGCAACTGAAAATGAAGCACTGTCCGTCCGTTATCCGCCCCATCGGAAAATACTTGCCCGATGGGTTGCTTTGTCTTCACCGTATCTCCGATTTTAACTGAAGCAGAAGACAGATTGCAATAAACGGAAATGTAGTTGCCATGACGGATAAGCACATTGAATAATCCGTTCAGTTGGAATACGGCAGCCACTTTGCCGTCAAAGATGGCACGTGCCTGCGCCCCCGGTTTTCCTTGGATATCTATTCCTTTATTGTCCAACTTCACATTGCGAAGTCCTTCTACCGCATATTGTCCGTAATGGCTGGTGATGATATAAGCACCGGATATAGGCATGGGAAGCTTTCCACGGTTGGCGGCAAAGTTACCGGACAGTTCCCGGTCGGCTTTGCTCATGGTATAAGCATCCAGAGGTTTGGATTTGGCGGTGGTTTCCGTGCCGGAAGAACGGTTTTCCTTGCCATCAGTTTTCTTGCGTGCTGTCGCCTCGCGACGCGCTTCTTCCTGTGCACGCTTGCGAGCGCGCTCTATTTCTTCGGCTATAAGTTTATCAATACGGGCATTCAGTTGGTTTGCCTCTCTGCGTTTCTTATTAATCTCGTTTTGCAGTCCTTTCTGTTTCTTTTGCAGATTGGCCACCAAAGTACGTTTCTCTTTTTCCTGAGTTTCCAGTTTCACTTTCTCGCCTTCACGTTCTTTCAACAGACTCTCTTTGGCAGCTTTGACCTGTTGACGTTCTTTCTTCTTTTGGCGTATCTGCTCTTGTTTCTTGAGAATTTCTTCCCCTTGCAGACGCTGGTAGGTGGCATATTCACGCACGTAACGCATACGCCGATAGGTCTGTCCCAAGTTCTTGGCAGAGAAGATAAACATCAGTTTTTCCTCTATCGACTTATTTTTATACAGATACTGAACAGAGGCTTCGTATTTCCTCTTCTTATCCTTCAAGTCCTTCTCCAATGAGCGCAACTGGCGTTCCAATGAATTCAGCTCACGCTCAATGGCATCCATATCATTGTTTATAGCCAATATATAACGTTTCCGTTCCTCAATCTGTCCGGTCAGTGCGGCAAGACTGCTCAACTGGCTACCCACATTTTTCTTTGTATCCTTCAATATAGATTCCGACTCGGCAATCTGCTTTTGCAGCGCACCTCGCTTGCTTTCCAATTCGCGAATCAACTTATTCGATTGGGCGGAAAGCGGAACTGCCAACCACAGGCAACTGACAAGAATAGCAAAGAGACGTTTCATCATAACAAAGCTGTCAGCATTTTAACTAATTCTTCCAAGGGTACTTGGCGATACTTAGCGGTAAGTTCCGTCGGGGTCATAGAGAATTCTTTTGTGGAGAATTCATAAAGTTGCACTTTCGCCTTTTCCAGCGAAGAGATTCCTACGTCCTTTCCCGACAATTCCGTTTTCCCACCGGGGCGGGATGCATCCATCAATATCTTTTCCAAACGGGAAAATTCCGCGTTCTTCGGCAACATATCTTTCAACTCGGCTTTGGTTGCACGGACAAATCGCCGGTTCATCCGGTCCACCAACAACACTTCGTTAGGAGTGACTTCGATTCGGGCTACTTCTGTGCGCAGAATGGGCATCAGCAAGGATACTTGTATCCGTTCGTGAGTCTTCATCTTCATCGTCCCCCCTACAGACATACTTCCACCTTTTTTATTAGGGATAGTCAGTTGGAGCTTGGAAGCCAAATAGGTAGACACAGGCGTCTTTGTTTCTGAAGTTCCCAGATGTTTCGAACTCTTACAACCCGCCAATACAACTACCGCCAACAACAAATAAATGATCCTTTTCATTCTGCAATATATTTCTTCTTCTCTATTTTCCGTTTCAATGTTTTCGATTCACTACCCATTTCCAAAGCCTGTCTCCAGTACTTCAACGCGCCTTCCACATCACCGGTCATAAAGTAGATATCTCCGCAATGCTCCACAATCACATCACTCTTCTCCTTGTCACTCTTCATCGCATTGTCAATGTAGATACGGGCTTCGGCATAATTTCCTTTTTCAAAAAGAATCCATGCATATGTGTCGAGATAAGTGGAGTTATCCGGTTCTGCCTTTACCGTCTTATAACTCATCTCTTCCGCCTTATCCAAGTCGCGACGTTCTACCGACAAGTAATAAGCATAATTATTCAATGCACCGATATTGGACGGATTGTACACCAAAGCCGAATCATAAGCAGCATAAGCTTCCGACATCCGGTTCTTGGTGTGATAAATATCCCCCATTATCGAATAAAAGTCTGAAATAACTTCTTTTCTCGTATCGGGAGTAATATGTTCCAATGCCCTGCCACAAATACTTAACACACTATCCGTCTGTTCCGCCTGATGATAGGCAATAGCTAAGTAGTAATAAAGTTCCAAAGCATCGGGAGTGGCTTCGATGCCTGGCTCACAAACTTTTATAATCTGCTTGTAGTCTTCCTTTTTCACTGCAGCACTGACCAGCATCAGGCGGGCAGCTTTGTTAGTGGGGTCCAAATCGACTACCTGCTCCAAGACAGGAACAGCCTCCTGTTCCATATTCTTCGACAAAAGATACTGTGCATAAAGCATTGGGACTTGCGGGTCGTCCTGATCTTGTTTCATCATCCGGTCAAACAAGGCTATCACTTGAGTACTGTCCTTAGCTGACGACTGCTCATTTTCCACGATTATTTGTCGCATGACATTGATCTTCGTATCAGGGGCTACTTTCTTATTCAGCAACAAAGTGTCCAACTGCTGTTGATACAGTTCCTTCTGTCCGGTCTGTTCATAATAAGAAGCCATGGAATAAAGCGCCATCGGATTATCCGGTTCCACCGCCAGCACCTTCTGATAAGTTTCATAGGCTTCTTCTTTCTTCCCGTTCTGAAGATATACATCCCCAAGGATTACCTGATAACGCATATCCATCGGATATTCCTGCACCAGGCTCTCGATTTCTTGAAACGCTTTCTTATCGTCTTTCATCTGAAGATAAATCCGGAATTTCTCCATTGACAATTGCTCGTTCTTGCCTAAACGTTTTTCCAAACGATTCAATGTGGAGATCACATCATCATACTTTTCTTGACGATTATAGATATCAAGCAGACTGAGCAAAGGGTCTTGCTTCGTGGGGAAACGAGCCGCCATATCTTCGAGCAGAGTCACAGCCTTATCCAACTCATTTTGCTGTTGATATAGACTTGCCAACCCTTGGCTATACCAATAGTTATCGGGGGCATAGGCTACCGCTTTTTCCAAAGCAGCCTGTCCTTGTGGCACCAAGCGAAGAAACATATAATACTGAGACACCTCGTAGAGCGCAGACGAAGCACTGGGGTTAATATCCAGACAATGCTGCAACAGGCCAAAGGCTGCATCATACTCTTTTTTCTCCTTCATCCGCATGGCTTCCAAGAAGAAGTAGTCATATTTACGTTGTTGTTCGGCAGTCAATTGATACATAAAAGTATTATCTTCTTTCTTGCCTTTATTCTTTTTTGCCTTCTTTTTCTTTGTTTTCTTTACAATTGCATCCGCACCGATAGTGCATTCTGATACGGAAACGACACTTCCTCCTACCACACTCCCTGCCACTTGAGCTATAACGCAGGGTGGAAACAGCAGACTATTTATCAACAATAATATTAGGATTCTCTCTTTCATTTCTTTCCTGTATGACCGAAGCCACCGGCTCCCCGTTCCGTTTCATCCAGCACTTCCACTTCCTGCCATGCCGGCTGTTCATGTTTTGCTATCACCATTTGGGCAATACGTTCGCCATCCTCTATCACAAAAGCCTCAGACGAAAGATTGACCAAAATAATACAGATTTCTCCACGGTAATCCGCGTCAATCGTTCCCGGAGAATTAAGTACCGTGACTCCTTTCTTGATAGCCAATCCGCTGCGTGGACGGATTTGGGCTTCAAAGCCCTTTGGAAGAGCAATATATAATCCGGTCGGTACCAGACAGCGTTGTAATGGTTCCAGTGTGATAGGTTCGGCTAGATTCGCACGGATATCCATTCCGGCAGAAAGTTCGGTTGCATAAGCCGGAAGCGGATGCTTCGATTTATTGATAACTTGAATATTCATAAGTGTATGTTTACTATTTAACGGGCGAAAATACACATTTTGAGCAAAAAAATAGTTAAGTTTGCAGTTAAATAATGTACCGTTCCCTAAATTGTAAATCGTAAATAGTCAAATCGTAAATAAAATGATGAATTGGAACCAATTAATATCGGCCAAACGCTTCGGAATGGAGGAGTTTCATGAAGCGCGTCAGGAGAATCGCTCGGAATTTCAACGGGATTATGACCGTCTTGTCTTTTCCGCTCCTTTCCGCAGGTTACAGAACAAAACGCAAGTATTTCCTCTTCCGGGCAGTGTTTTTGTACACAATCGGCTCACGCACAGTCTTGAAGTATCCTGTGTAGGTCGCTCCTTAGGAAACGATGTAGCAAAAGCCATCCTCCAGCGGCAGCCGGAGCTTCAAGAGTCTTTTCTACCCGAAATCGGTTCTATCGTATCAGCAGCCTGCCTGGCGCATGACTTGGGTAACCCGCCTTTCGGACATTCCGGCGAACGTGCCATATCCACTTTTTTCTCCGAAGGGAAAGGACAACGCCTGAAAGAGAAACAGCTGAACGGGGAACAGCTTTCTACGATGGAATGGGAAGATTTGACGCATTTTGAAGGAAACGCAAATGCATTCCGACTATTGACACACCAGTTTGAAGGGCGTCGAAAGGGCGGATTTGCCATGACATACACCACATTGGCTTCCATTGTGAAGTATCCCTTTTCATCGAGTCTTGCCGGCAAAAAGTCGAAATTCGGATTCTTCGTCAGCGAAGAAGAAAGTTTCCATAGAATAGCTACAGAATTGGGACTTACTTTGCTGAATGAGCATCCTTTAAAATATGCACGCCACCCGTTAGTCTATTTGGTAGAGGCTGCAGATGACATTTGCTACCAAATGATGGATATTGAAGATGCGCATAAGCTGAAAATACTCACTACAGAAG
>CAKUYM010000064.1 GCA_934716785.1 uncultured Bacteroides sp.
CATCAATGATACGCTCTTTCACTTTCTCTACGCGCTCTTTCTCGTACGGGTCGATCTTTTCGAGCAAGCTGCTGATATTCGCAATCTTCTCACGGAACTTCTTTTCCAGAGCGGCACCTTCCTGTTTGCGGAAATCCACCAAATGCCCGATAGCTTCGAGCACGGCAGCGTGTGCAGCCTCCCATTCCTCTTCCGACAGCTCTTGTACTTCCGTTTTCGACATCACGTCCGGCAGGCGGAGCAACGTCTGAAACCAGTCGGCGGGAACGGGAATATTGAGATTCTCCGATATAGATAAAATCTGTTTGTAATATCCTTCCACCAATGCTTGGTTGATGGGTGTAGCACTTTCCACGCCTTCTTTCTTTTCAATCCACAGGCTGAAGTCCACCTTTCCGCGTTCCAGCACTTTGGAAATCTCGTTGCGTATTTCAATCTCTTTCTCACGGTAAATCGGAGCAATGCGTGTGGACAGATCCATCGCTTTGCTATTGAGCGATTTGATTTCTACGTTTATTTTTTTATCAGGAAGTTCGGTCGTAGCTTTACCATATCCTGTCATAGACTGTATCATATCCTTAAAGTTTTGTGCAAAAGTACACGAATATTTTAAGATTTAGAAATAATCATGTAAATTTGCGACAATTTAATAAGATGATTTTTATGTCGTGTATACTGAATATTGAAACCTCTACTTCTGTTTGCTCGGTAGCGGCCAGTCAAGACGGCCAGACGATTTTTGTAAAAGAAGACTTGCAAGGACCTTCGCATGCCGTGTCTTTAGGAGTATTTGTGGATGAAGCGTTGTCGTTCATAGACAGTCATGCCATTCCGTTGGACGCTGTTGCCGTGAGTTGCGGACCGGGTTCCTATACCGGGCTCCGGATAGGAGTTTCGATGGCGAAGGGAATTTGTTACGGGCGTAATATCCCTCTGATAGGGATACCGACGCTCGAAGTGCTGAGTGTCCCCGTGCTGTTGTATCACGACCTTCCCGAAGACGCATTGCTCTGTCCGATGATAGACGCCCGCCGCATGGAAGTCTATGCCGCCCTCTACGACCGTGCTCTGAACGTGAAACGTGCCGTTGCCGCCGATATCGTGGACGAAACATCCTATCTGGAATATCTTGACCGGCAACCGGTCTACTTCTATGGAAACGGAGCCGCCAAATGCCGTGAAAAGATTACGCATCCCAATGCACACTTCATCGATGATATCCATCCGTTGGCGAAAATGATGTTTCCGCTCTCGGAGAAGGCTGTTGCCAATGAAGATTATAAAGATGTAGCTTATTTCGAACCTTTCTACCTCAAAGAGTTCGTTGCTTCCACGCCAAAGAAACTTATTTAGAATTATCCATACAAAGATATGCAATATAATACTCAACAGAAAAGAATGCCGCTTCCCGAATACGGACGCAGCATACAGAATATGGTCGATCATGCGTTGACTATCGAAGACCGTGCTGAACGCCAGCGTTGTGCCAACACTATCATCAACATCATGGGAAATATGTTCCCACATCTGCGTGATGTGCCCGACTTCAAGCACAAACTTTGGGACCACCTTGCCATCATGTCCGGCTTTGCGTTGGATATCAACTATCCTTACGAAATCATCCGTAAGGACAACTTGGTGACTCGTCCCGATCCTATCCCTTACAGCACCGCCCGTATGCGCTACCGCCATTACGGACATACACTGGAAGTCCTGATAAAGAAAGCCATCGAATTCCCCGAAGGAGATGAAAAGAGAAATCTCATAGCCCTTATCTGCAATCATATGAAGAAGGACTATATGGCTTGGAACAAGGATACGGTGGACGATAAGAAGATCGCCGAAGACCTTTACGAACTGTCCGGTGGCAAGCTCCAGATGACAGATGATATCGTTCGTCTCATGGCAGAGCGTCTCAACCGCAACTATCGGCCGAAGACGAACTACACCAATAATCGTCAGAATAACAACAAGAGAAGATATTAATGTTGCGGGGTGGCAACTCACCGGCAATTGTATCTCTCTTCATAACTGTTTATAACTGTAATACTGTATCACTTTATAACTATAACGAAGAATGGCTTCATTTGTAATAGAAGGAGGACATCGGCTCTGCGGGGAGATTCATCCGCAAGGTGCCAAAAACGAAGTTCTGCAGATAATCTGTGCAACGTTGCTGACCGCTGAGGAAGTGACGGTGAACAATATACCGGACATTCTGGATGTCAACAACCTCATCCAGCTTCTGCGTGAGATGGGTGTCACTGTTGCAAAGAAGGGCATCGACTCTTATAGTTTTAAAGCCGAAACCATAGACCTCGATTATCTCGAAAGCGATGAGTTCTTAAAGAAATGTTCCAGCCTGCGCGGTTCCGTGATGCTTATCGGACCGATGGTGGCACGTTTCGGCAAGGCGCTGATATCCAAACCGGGTGGAGACAAGATAGGTCGCCGCCGGCTGGATACCCACTTTGTAGGCATTCAGGCTTTAGGAGCTGACTTCCACTATGACGAAGGTCGCGGAGTCTATGAAATCACTGCCGGCAGGCTTCAGGGCAGCTATATGTTGCTGGACGAAGCATCCGTCACCGGAACAGCCAACATCGTGATGGCAGCCGTACTTGCCAAAGGCACTACCACTATCTATAATGCTGCTTGCGAACCGTATGTGCAACAACTCTGTCGCTTGCTCAACCGCATGGGAGCGAAGATCAGCGGCATTGCATCCAACCTGCTCACTATCGAAGGGGTGGATGCATTGCATGGCACACAGCACACCGTACTGCCCGATATGATTGAAGTCGGCAGCTTCATCGGTATGGCAGCCATGACGAAAAGCGAGATAACCATTAAAAATGTTTCTTACGGAAACTTAGGTATCAGTCCCGAGAGTTTCCGTCGTTTGGGCATCAAGCTCGAACAGAGGGGAGACGATATTTACGTCCCCGCACAAGAAACCTATGAGATAGAATCCTTTATCGACGGATCCATCATGACCATAGCCGATGCTACTTGGCCAGGGCTGACTCCCGACTTGCTGAGCGTGATGCTCGTGGTGGCCACCCAAGCCAAGGGAAGCGTGCTTATCCATCAGAAGATGTTCGAAAGCCGCCTGTTCTTTGTTGACAAACTCATTGATATGGGTGCGCAAATCATTCTCTGTGACCCCCATCGTGCCGTGGTCATCGGTCATAATCACGGTTTCAGGTTGCGTGGAGCACGCATGACATCTCCCGATATCCGTGCCGGCATCGCCTTGCTGATTGCTGCGATGAGTGCCGAAGGAACCAGCACCATTAGTAATATTGAACAAATAGACCGCGGCTATCAGAACATCGAAGGACGTCTGAACGCCATCGGAGCCCGAATCACCCGAATATGATAAAGAAAGAAGAAGTATATAAGATAGGATTATTCAACAAGCCGCACGGCATTCACGGCGAGTTGCAGTTTACCTTTACGGACGATATCTTCGACCGGGCGGATTGTGATTATCTTGTCTGTCTGCTCGATGGTATTTTTGTACCTTTCTTCATCGAAGAATACCGTTTCCGTTCCGATTCCACCGCTTTGGTGAAGTTGGAAGGAATAGATATCGCCGAACGTGCCCGTATGTTCACCAATGTAGAAGTCTACTTCCCGGTGAAACATGTCGAAGAAGCCGGAGACGGTGAATTATCTTGGAACTTCTTTGTCGGATTCCGGATGGAAGACATCCGTCACGGTCTTTTGGGCGAGGTAGTCGATGTGGATACAACCACCGTCAACACCCTCTTCGTTGTCGAGAAAGAAGGAGAAGAACTATTGGTTCCTGCACAGGAAGAATTCATTTTAGGGGTAGACCAGAAGCAGAAGCTCATCACCGTGGAGCTCCCCGAAGGGCTGCTGAATCTGGAAGAGTTGGAGGATGAATAGAATAGTAAGTAGTAAATCGTAAAATAGTAAATGCCCAAGATGCCAAAGAAAAGACGGAGTAAAGCTTTCTGGAAGAACTTCAAGTTCAAGTATAAACTGACGATTGTCAATGAGAATACGCTTGAAGAGATTGTAGGGCTTCATGTATCCAAACTCAATGGCCTTTCGGTGTTGCTCAGCGTCTTGGCAGTGCTTTTCCTGATAGCCTCCTGCATCATCGCCTTTACTCCTTTGCGCAACTATCTTCCGGGTTACATGGACAGTGAAGTCCGTTCGCAAATCGTAGACAATGCCCTGCGTGTAGACTCTCTACAGGCAGTTCTCGCCCGGCAGAACCTTTATATAATGAACATTCAGGATATCTTCAGCGGCAAAGTACCTATCGACAGCGTGCAGACGATTGACTCGCTCACAGCCGTCCGCGAAGACACCTTGATGGAGCGTACCAAACGCGAAGAAGAGTTCCGCCGGCAGTACGAAGAGAATGAAAAGTACAACCTGACATCCATCACCTCCCAGCCGGACGTGACGGGACTGATCCTTTACCGTCCTACTCGCGGTATGGTTTCCGACCATTTCAATGTGGAGAAAAAACATTTCGGTACAGACATTGCAGCCAATCCCAATGAAAGTGTGTTGGCGGCAATGGACGGAACCGTCATCCTGAGTACCTATACCGCCGAAACCGGTTATTTGATCGGTGTGCAGCACAATCAGGATTTCATCTCAATCTACAAGCATTGCGGCTCACTGCTCAAAAAGGAAGGCGACCGCGTGAAAGGTGGCGAAGCCATCGCCTTGGTAGGCAACAGTGGCACCCTTAGCACAGGACCGCACCTGCATTTCGAACTTTGGAACAAAGGACGTCCCGTGAATCCGGAGAAATATATTGTATTTTAATAGTAATGAATATAGAAACAAATAAAAAGAAGAAACAGATAGCCATCTTAGGCTCCACTGGTTCTATCGGAACACAGGCGCTGCAGGTCATAGAGGAGCATCCCGACCTGTACGAAGCCTATGCACTGACAGCCAACAATCGTGTCGAACAGCTCATTGCACAGGCACGTAAGTTTCAGCCGGAGGTAGTCGTGATAGCCAACGAAGAAAAGTATCCCGAACTGAAAGAGGCGCTGAGCGACCTGCCCATCAAAGTGTATGCAGGGGCAGATGCCATTTGCCAGATTGTGGAAGAGGCGCCTATTGACATGGTGCTGACCGCCATGGTCGGCTATGCCGGACTGAAGCCGACAATCAACGCTATCTGTGCGAGAAAAGCCATCGCATTGGCAAACAAGGAAACGCTGGTCGTGGCAGGCGAACTGATAAATCAATTGGCACAGCAGTACCGTACACCGATTCTGCCGGTAGATTCTGAACATTCTGCCGTTTTCCAGTGTTTGGCTGGAGAGATCGGTAATCCGATAGAGAAAGTGATACTCACCGCTTCGGGAGGTCCTTTCCGCACTTGTACGTTGGAGCAGCTCAAGTCTGTGACTAAGACGCAGGCCCTGAAGCATCCCAACTGGGAGATGGGGGCGAAGATAACCATCGACTCCGCGTCTATGATGAACAAAGGCTTTGAGGTTATCGAGGCCAAGTGGCTGTTTGGCGTTCAGCCCGGACAGATTGAAGTCGTGGTGCATCCGCAGTCCGTCATTCATTCGATGGTGCAGTTTGAAGATGGTGCGGTGAAAGCACAATTGGGCATGCCGGATATGCGCCTGCCCATCCAGTATGCGTTCTCTTACCCCGACCGTATCTGCTCTTCATTCGAGCGTCTCGACTTTGCCAAGTGCACCAGTCTGACATTCGAGCAGCCCGATACGAAGCGGTTTCGCAACCTCGCCTTAGCTTATGAAGCCATGTACAGGGGCGGCAATATGCCCTGCATCGTCAATGCCGCCAACGAAGTGGTGGTAGCCTCTTTCCTGAAAGACGGCATCAGCTTCCTCGGCATGAGCCACGTGATAGAAAAGACAATGGAGCAGGCTACGTTTGTTGCCAATCCCACATACGACGACTATGTGGCTACCGATGCCGAAGCACGGAGAATAGCAGCCGAACTGGTAGCCCGTCACCAATGGTAAATAGTAATATTAAATTGTAAATAGTAAAATAGTAAATAAATAAACATGGAAACATTTTTGATTCGTGCCCTGCAATTGATAATGAGTCTTTCGCTGCTCGTTATCATTCATGAAGGCGGGCATTTTCTCTTTGCCCGTTTGTTTAAGGTGCGTGTAGAAAAATTCTGCTTATTCTTTGACCCTTGGTTCACATTGTTCAAGTTCAAGCCCAAGAAGAGTGAAACAGAATATGCCGTAGGCTGGCTGCCGTTGGGTGGTTATGTAAAGATAGCCGGTATGATCGATGAGTCGATGGATACCGAACAGATGAAGCAGCCCGAACAGCCGTGGGAATTCCGTTCCAAGCCGGCATGGCAACGTCTGCTGATCATGGTTGGCGGTGTGCTGTTCAACTTCCTGTTGGCGTTGTTCATCTACTCTATGATTCTCTTTGCTTGGGGCGATCAATATATAAAGGTGCAGGAAGCCCCCCTCGGCATGGACTTCAATGAAACCGCCAAAGCAGTAGGTTTTCAAGACGGTGATATATTGCTCTCCGCCGATGGCGTTCCTTTCGAGCGTTATGACGGTGATATGTTGAGCCAGATTGCCGATGCCCGCGAAGTAAGTGTGCTGCGCAACGGTGCGAAAGCCTCCGTCTATATCCCCGAAGACCTGATGCAACGCCTCTTGGCAGACAGTGTCCGCTTCGCTTCTTTCCGTTTCCCGTATGTCGTTGACAGCGTGATGGTGAACTCTCCGGCTGCACAGGCAGGTATCCTGCCGGGCGACAGCATCGTTGCTTTGGACGGAAAGCCAATCTCTTTCTCCGACTTCAAAGAGGCGATGGCAGAGCGTAAGAAAAACGAAGCATCCCTGCTCAAAAACAGTATCGACCCTCGTTTCATCACCCTTACTTATGTGCGTGGCGGTGTGACGGATACCTTGAGCATGCGTGTCGATTCGGCCTATCTCATGGGAGTGACAGCCTGCCTGACGACAGACCGCCTGTTGCCGATGGTGAAGAAGCAGTACGCCTTCCTCGAATCCTTCCCCGCAGGCGTTTCTCTCGGTGTGAAGACTTTGAAAGGTTATGTCGGCAATATGAAATATCTCTTCTCCAAGGAAGGAGCCAAGCAGTTGGGTGGTTTCGGAACCATCGGAAGTATCTTCCCCGCAACGTGGGATTGGCATCAGTTCTGGTACATGACGGCCTTTCTTTCCATCATCTTGGCTTTCATGAACATCCTGCCTATCCCTGCATTGGACGGCGGACACGTGCTGTTCCTCTTCTATGAGATGATAGCCCGTCGCAAGCCGAGCGATAAGTTTATGGAATACGCTCAGATGACCGGTATGGTTTTGCTTTTCGGTCTGCTGATTTGGGCGAACTTCAACGATATATTGAGGTTCTTCTTCTAATAAGAAATCAGGCACGGAGTACACAGAAATTATTCCGGTTCTTTACTATTATGGTATTAAAACCGCGAAACATCTGTGTACTCCGTGCTTTTTTTATGAAGTGTACTCCTCATCTTTCTATGAATAGATTGTCCGTCCCTATTTACTACTTTTCAATGTAGAAGGCTGCGATAGTCTCAAGCTGCTGACGATTGCCGCTACAACCGCGAATCCGCTTCCTACCATTAGACAGACTGCTGTACTCCGGTCGTGCGTGACAAAGCTGAAAAGCAAAGCCACCAACGTTGTTCCCGTTGTCTGCCCCAATAGACGTGCCATGCCCAACATTCCGCTTGCACCGCCCGAACGCTGTGGTGGAGCTGAAGAGATAATCGTGCTGTTGTTTGGCGTCTGAAACAGTCCGAAACCGGCACCGCACAGCATCAACCTCAGAATAATACTTATGTCGGACGACTCGGTAGTCAGGCTTGAAAGCAGGAATAACCCGATAGCGAAGATTGCCATACCGACACTTCCCAATATCCCCGGATGAATACGTTCGACGAGATACCCTGCCAACGGTGCCGTGACGAGTGTAGCCAACGGCCATGGGGTAAGCAGCAATCCGGTCATCACCTCGCTGTGGCCCAACGTGTTCTGGAGGAAGAACGGCAGGGAGACCATTGCCGACATCTGTGCGATGAACGAACAAACGGAGGTCAGGATAGACAGCCGGAAGATGGGTATTCGCAGCAGGTCTAACGGCAAAAGCGGAATCGTTTGCGTCAACTGTCGGCGTACATAATACGTTCCGACCACCGTCAGCACCACCAACTGTATGACGAGAAAATCCATCCTCTCATGATGTGCAAATCCGTCCAAGGTATAAATCAGTAGTCCGAAAGTTATCGCATTCGCTATGGCACTGATATAGTCGAACCTCCGTTTTGACAGCTCCTCCTGTTTCGGCAGATGTTTGAAGCCCAACACCAGTGCCGTGATACCTAACGGCACGTTGACGGCAAACAACCAATGCCAACTGGCTATGGAGAGGATGCCGCTTGCCACGGAAGGTCCTGCCGCTGCCGATATGGCAACCACCATCGCGTTAATCCCCATCCCGCGTCCAAGCTGGCTCTTTGGGTAGATATACCGCAACTGTGCCGTATTCACACTCGTGATGGCGGAAGCGCTGAACCCTTGAAAGATACGTGCCACCGTCAGCGTCCAGAACGAATCGGACAGTGCGCAAATCAGTGAAGTGATGCAGAACAGCCCGATGCCCGAAAGAAAAACTTTCCGGTAGCCGATCATCTCGCCCAAGGCGGAGAAAGACAATAGTGAAATGACGATAGCCAACTGATATCCGTTGATAATCCACGTCGTCACGGAAGGTGTTGTTCCGAAGTCGTGTGAGAGTGTGGGCAATACGATGTTGACAATATTGATGTCCAGCACCGACATACAAAGAGCGAATCCGACGGATACCACCGCCCAGATACGTTTGGGCATCGGCAATCCGTCGGATTCGTCAGATGATATATTACGAGTTGTATTTATTGTTTGTTCCATAAAAAATATTCTTCAAGGGTTATCGCTTGTCCGTAAAGTCCGTAAAAGTAAACAAAACAATGATACAGGTGTTTTTCTGCTCCTCGAAAAATAAGTTTTTTTAGTGTAATAGAAGTCCGTCCTTCAACTTCATGATCCGCTGGTTACTGCTACCCCGGAATTCCAGATAAGGAGAATAGAGCGACTGCTCGAAGCGTCCGTCCACCAACACATCTATGTAGGGGAGAATCGCTTTCAGACGGGGAGCAGCCTGAAGCTCCTCATACGTATAACCGGTGTAACACCACACGTTCAAGCCCGTTTCTTCTTTCACCTGCTTGATTAACGGTAGGAACCTTTCCGGATTGAAGAACGGATCCCCTCCGGAGAACGTCACCCCGTCCAGTAAGGGATTCGCTTTAATCTCCTTGATGATAGACGAAACCTTCTCCTCCGTCAGCGGTTCTCCAGCTCTTGGATTCCAACTTCCCGGATTGTGGCAGCCGTGGCAGTGATGAGAGCATCCGGCAAGGTAAATAGAATACCGGATGCCCGTACCGTCCACTATCGTTTCGGGATAAGTCCCCAATAAATAGAGATCTGATGATTGGATATTGAGATCTGATGGTTGGGTATCAAGCTCTGATGGTTGCGAATCAAGATCCGCATTTTGCGAATTGATAGTTGTCATTTCAAACAATATAAACCACCCTCAACTCCTACAAGTGCTTTACGCGGTCTTTCTCTTCTGCCCGTTTGGCTGAGTTCCAAGAACTCAAGTCGCCCGTCAGATAACCGGTGATACGTCTCATACGCAAAATATTCTCACTTTGGCAGACAGGACATTTGTCAAAAATCACCCCTCTGTAGCCGCAGTTGTGACACGTATCTACCGGATGGTTGATAGAACCGTAGCCTATTCCTTCGTCGTGCATCACTTTCACTATCTTAGCAATAGCACGTACATTCTTCTGAGCTTCGCCGTCCAGCTCCACATACGTGATGTGTCCGCCGCGAGTGATGGCATGGAACGGAGCCTCCCGTTTGATTTTATCAACAATGCTGATGTGCTCTTTCACGTCCACGTGGAATGAGTTAACGTAATAGTCGCGGTCTGTCACTCCGGGTATCTTTCCGTATTTCCGGCGATCCATCTTCGTGAAGCGACCCGACAATCCTTCTGCCGGAGTGGCGAGTACCGAGTAGTTCAGGTTATATTTCGCCTTGTATTCGTCTGCCACCTTGTTCATCTCCAGCACAGCCTCATACAATGTGTCCCAAGCCTTTTGGTCGTGGCCGTGTCCTTTTCCGTAGAGAGCCACCATTGCATTGTGTCCGCCGATAAATCCGATGCCCAATGTACCGCTGCGCAATACGTCGCCCACCTGTTCGTTAGGATTCAGCGCTGCACCGCCTTTCCACACATCATTTCCCATCATGAACGGGAACTGGCGTGCCAATGCCGTGCGTTGATACTGATAACGTTCGTAAAGCTGGTCGGCCACGAGGGTAGCCATATTGTGCACAGACTCGATGAAAATCTCTTTCGCTTTCTGCTCGATGGCATCCGTGTTGCGCTCATCATCTATAAGGCTTTCGGCTTTGATACGGGCTTCGATAGCCAGTCTCGGCATGTTCAGCGTGGTGAAAGAAAGATTGCCGCGTCCTAAAGACGACTTTTCACCCGCCACATTCTCGAATACACGCGTGCGGCAACCCATTGTCGCCAGTTCGTAGATGTAACGTTTCGGATCGTCCGCTCTCCATTTCTCGTTCTTGTTGAAAGGCGTGTCGAGGAACATGAAGTTTGGAAACAATGCTTTCGCGGTAGTCTGGCAGGCCTTCAGCAGCAAGTCGAAGTTGGGCGCTTCATAACTGTCCTTCATCGCCTCCTCTATGTTCTCCGCCTTCATCGCCTTCTCAAAGTCCTTTTCCGAGTAAGACACCCCGTCCTTCACCTTGAATATCTGAATCGGGAATACAGGCACCTCGCCCCGTGCGCCCAAGCCCTCGATGGTAGCTTTCAGCAACTCCTCAATCACCATCCGTCCTTCGGCAGAAGTGTCCGTGCCGTAGTTGATGGAGCTGAACACCACCTGATTACCACCGCGTGAGTGCATCGTGTTCAGGTTGTGGATAAATCCTTCCATAGCCTGATGCGTATCCTTGCGGGTCTGCTGGTATGCCTTCTCCGTGATGCGTGCCAAGTGCTCCTTGTCTATGATGATCTGCAGGGCCACCAAAGCGATGCGCAATGTCTCGCGTTCGGCTTCGGTCGACTTGATAGACGGCAGATACTCCTCTATCAGCCTGCGGATAGCTTTTTCGTCTGCCTGGCTGCCGTTTTCCATCGCCATGTAGAAGTTGATGAACGATGCCATGTGCTTGCGGAAAGATTTAGCCACACCTTTTGCCATGAAGAAGTCGAACGCGGGGATTGCCTGTCCGCCGTGCTGCTCGTTCTGGTTGGTCTGGAAAATGATGGTTGCCAGTGTCGCATAGCTTTGGATGCTTTGCGGGGTGCGGATGCTGCCGTTCTTTGTGCGGAAGCCGCGTTCAAAGAGGTCGTCCATATCATATTGGATACAGGTCGTTGTCTTGGTGGGGTAGTAATCCAGGTCGTGGATATGAATGTCGCCCAACTGGTGTGCTTCCGCAAACCGTTTCGGCAATAAATATTTGTAGGTATAATCCTTGGTCACCTCAGAAGCGAAAGTCATCATCTGTCCGGCAGGCGTGTGGCTGCTCATGTTGGCGTTGCTCAGGTTGATGTCATTCTTGTCGATGGCAACGATACCGTCCATCACGTGCTTCATCTGAGTCTTCTTGTCCCGTTCCGTATTCCGCCATTCACGGTAGATGATATATTTCTTTGCTACCTCCGGCCTTACCTTCATCAGTTCTTTTTCCACTAAGTCCTGAATCTCTTCCACGGTAATGGTAGGAGCGGCAAACTGATTGATTACATTCATCGTGATGTCAGCCACCAACTGCTGCTCATCTTGAATCCCTGTTGCGCTGAATGCCTTGCTGATTGCATTCTTGATTTTACTGATAGAGAAATCTTCTCTTTTTCCATCACGTTTGATGATACAAATTTCTGCGTAGTTCATAACTTTAACTCCCGAAAGTGATTAATAATATATATTTGTTCGATTCCGGCAGGTCTTCTGACTTATCCCTCCCTCGCACGCCTTCCCACACCAGTGGTGCAGTGGCATAGTGTGCGGATTCACAGAGAATTACAGCAGCGGGTACTGTCGCCGATTTGCACAGCGTTCCCTCATTGACTAAACCTCTTTTTAGCTCCGAAAACGGATGCAAAGATAGGAGATAATCCAATATCCCGGTTAGCTTTTAACATTAAATTTTGGGAAACTTTTCTTTCTCATTGATACAGAAAGTTTTCCAAAACGGAAAACTTTCTTCTGTTTTTAACTTGCGTAGTTTCTATTTTTGTTATCGAATTTAGGTTAGCCATTCGGCACACAAAAGCGGTTTTTATCGATGTAGAGATAATTCTCTTCGCGAATCTCTGCAAAAGTCTGTATCCCAATAGGAAGCTTCCGCAATATGTCGTCCATAACAGCTATTCTTATATTTTTTAATTTTCAAAGGTACACATTTTTATGGAATTAGCATGTATAAAACGTGCAAAAAACATTGGGGTATGAAGTTCATTTGCAAGGCTTTCCAATATAAAAGATAAGTTGGCGATTGCTAAAAAAATACATAGAAATGGCAGTGTTGTATGTACTTGTCGTGATTTGAGTGTATGTAATAATGTATTAAGACACATTTCTATAGATGAATTTTTCTATAGATGAATTGGTATTAGAAGGTGGATTGACAGATAAGGCGAATTGGTATTATATGAACGGATTAAATATTATAGGGATAAATTAAAATACATGGATAAATTAAAGCAAAGCGTGAAGAAGGGGGCAACTTCCATGGCACGTGTCCGTCTACATAGCTTGAAGGACTTGGAACAGATGTTGGGTAGTTTTTATGGTTTCTATAATTATAAGGTCAATAGTCCCTATCTGGCTATAGAGCAAAATCTCATAGTCCGACTTATAAGGCTTGTGGTTTCTCAATTGGAGGACAACCCCCGATTACATGACAAAACAGTGTCATCATGTGGAATTCCAAAGAGTACGAATGGCTTTAGGCGCGTTCATTTCAGGTTTGTGTTGCCTGAGCACGAACCGTTCAGTGCCAATGCCCGTCTTTTGTGCTTGTATCAGTTGGAGGATCATATGATGCAGTTGGTTGACTTATTGGGATGCCAAGTGACAGGTATTCCCTATTCGGTAACGGAACAGCAGACCCTTAAGCGGATAAAGAAAATGTTTGTCCGCCAGCTTAAGGGGACGGATAAGTATCGGATGTTCAAGAAGAAATGTCCGTCTTATGCTGCGCGGATTAC
Source organism: uncultured Bacteroides sp. (assembly GCA_934716785.1). Taxonomy (GTDB): domain Bacteria; phylum Bacteroidota; class Bacteroidia; order Bacteroidales; family Bacteroidaceae; genus Bacteroides. The sequence goes on from CAKUYM010000064.1 coordinate 13,369, forward strand.
TCCGAAAGAAAGGCAAGAACGGCTGGATATACAGAAGGATGAGAAACTGCTGAAGATTGTCAATGGAAAAATCACTAAGATTAATCCTCATTCGAAGAAGTACAAAGCCTTGAAAGAAGAACTGCTTCGGAAGATACAGCAGATGGATTAAGGACTTGTGATGAAGGAACAGGCGAATATTATCGGTTCGTCTGTTCCTTTTTGCCTAACTTATTATGTAGGACTAAAAGTTCTACAAAGTATAATAATTACGTAGATTGCCGTTTTTCCATTCCTTTATAGTCATCTCAGCATTAAAAGATTCTATACCATCCATTTTGGCCACCTCTTTTAATACTTTAATACTTTCTTTTTCATACACAGGCAGTAAATATGTAGCAGCCCATGAACGTAAAGATATATCAGGATGTGTATAAAATATAGATAATTCATATAGCGAATTATTTTTTCTTAAATACTTGGCTATATCTGCCAATATGTCAAAATTACGATTTGCTATCTTGCTTTTTCCATTCCTGATAGCTTCTCCATACTTTATAGCCGCATCTTCGAAAAACTTTAATGCCTCTTTTAAATTATTGATTTTTCTCATGGTTTCCATCCATATCTTTTTAATGTTTCTATTCTAAAGTCCGGTAATGTTCTATATCATCAGGGAGGTCTGCACCTAATATAGCTCCATCCTTCACGAGTCGTTCTTTCTTCTGTTACATCATCGTCCCATAAGAAATAACCGAAGCAGTCCATTATCCAATCCTCTCTATTCGGATCTATCCTCGATTAAAGTAGAAGAATATGAAAGTATCTTCTTTACATTTTTATCATCAGATAAATCCCAATACCACCATTTATTAGGATTGTTTCTCTCCTGCTGAAAACGTCTATTATATCCAATCTTAAATAAATGAAGCAATAGGACCAAGGTTTTATCCAACTCATAATCGGGTAAACTGATAATTTTCTTTAAGTTGTAATATTTTACCTCTCCACCTTCTAAAAGCACGCAGGGAGTAAAAGTTTTCTTTAAATTACTATTGCTTATAGCTTGTGAAATATCTGAATTCATACATTTAGATTGAATAATTAAAGTTACTAAATGATGCAAGTATATTCTTTTGTTTTCTATATCGGATATTTTATAATTCTCTAATAAAACTTCAATAGAAATAAGATTTTGTCCATACTGATTAATTAAGATTTCTTGTTCCAAGTTCATAATAATGCTTTTTTTATTTAGGATTAATTTTTAATGGTCTTGTCATATCAAGTAGCTCTCTTATGATGTCTATTGTTAATACCAAGGGCAATTATCAAACTTTGTATGATTGTGTAAAGTTGGGCAATTTATATAAAGCAACTAAATAATATAATGTTCAAAAAAATACCCTGATATCAATTAGCTATTTTATAATCAACTCATATCAGGGTAATATAATGAGAAATATTAATAAAATCAATTATTCAAAGCCTGGATAGTAGAAATTATATTTACCAGTCTTTATTCGATCTACAATATCATACAGTGTCATTACCATGCCGATTTCTGATTCTCGATTTTTTCCACGTAGTTTGCCTACATATTTAAAATCATCATCGCCAATATGCCATACATACCATTTATTTGAGACTTCAGGAAAAGGATCACCTTCTTTACGTCCAAACTGTATTCCTCTGAATATGATATGCTTAATATCTCCCACATCTGGGATACTTCCCACTTTTTCCCATAATTGAAGTTTTGCTCCAAATAAAGTCACACAATGTGCATAGAACTCCACTTCTCCATTGACAATTTCAGATAATGGAGGTTGCTCATTGATTCCATATACTTTTTTGAATGCCCTGATCACATCACTATTCAACTGAGTCAAATCAAAGGCTATCAATTGAAAGTATTTCTTCTTATTCTCTGATATTTTCACAGAAAACACATTGCCAATACTTGTTCTTATCCGTTTCATTTTCATACCATATTGGTTTGATAATTCATAGAAGAGGAAATGAAATATTATTAGCAATGATCTTTATAATACTATATGTAGAATTAAATTCAAGTACATACATTTTATAATCTTCGATATTATTTTTGAGTATAGGCGTCCATTGATTCTTAAAATTAAGTAAATCGAGATCATCTTCAGAAGCTATGTAAACTCTATTAATGGTCTCAGAAGCCACGATGCCAAAATTTAGTGATAAATTAGCCCAATAAACATCCTGAAATAGTAATTTTGATATACTGCCGTTTCTCAACTTTATTGCAAATTCAATCACGTCATTTTTTCCGGGATTATTTCTATCGATTGCAATCCCTTTTATTTCCAAATCATGCCAATTGTAATCTTCAAATTTCATAATTACTAAATTTGTTATTGTTAATACCAAGGCCAATTATTAACTGAATGTTTACCGCTTCCATTCAAGTGAAAATGACTTATATTAGGTCCCTTTTTCCCAGGAAGGGTTGGAGCGTCAATTCTTAATTTCTCGACAAATTTTCCATTTTCAAGTGTACCATAACTAGAACTTCTATAAGGATTCTGTACATATTCATTTGGAATTTTAGCCCCTTTAGGCAAAACTACTCCATTATCCGTTGCTATAAATGCTTCACTATTAGTCTCAACCGTTTTTGATAAAAAACGATTTCGTATGTTAGTGACTAATTTCGTGTTCCATAACTTTCCAAGAGCTTTTCCACCTATTATACCAGCTCCAAATTCAGCTCCAGTCTCAATCCCCTGCTGCATCATGTGTTCTCCCTCAGGGTTGTAGGCTTTCTTCTCCACCATCAGGTTTTCACCACGCACCCAGTTCACGAAAGAAGCAAAGGGATTGATCGTATTCTTATGATACAGATTGCCGTCAATTTCTTCCAAAATCCGGTAATGTCCTATATCATCAGGGAGGTCTGCACCGATATAGCTCCATCCTTCACGAGTCGTTCTTTCTTCTGTTACATCATCGTCCCATAAGAAATAACCGAAGCGGTTCATCATCCAATCCTCTCCATTCGGATCGATTCTAATAACAGGATTGCTTCCACAATAACTATACGGACTGGAGGCATAATACTTCTCGGCCATCGGATCAACAG
>CAKUYM010000065.1 GCA_934716785.1 uncultured Bacteroides sp.
TAATGGAATCTCAACAGATTGGGCTGATGTTTTCTTTGGTGATTCAAAGCCTACCCAACAATATGATGTCAATGTGGTGGGGGGATCGGAAGGTATCAACTATTATATTTCCTTCGGACATTATAATACAGACGGAATCATGGATGATTCTTCCATGCGTCGTGAAACATTGAGAAGTAATGTGGAAGTAAAGGTTACTGACTGGTTGAAGGCAGGGGTCAATGTGAATCTCTCTTATCAGAAATATAACACAACCTCTTTCGGAACAGAAGCGAATAGTGTCTATAATAAGTCTTACGCAGCTCGTATTCTTCGTCCGGACCAAACTGTAAATGAGATTCTTATAGATGAAGAGGGGAATTTTGCAGGATATGGCAAACGATTGGATTACTTCGGGGATGCGGGTTATTATAATCCTTATTATTTATCTGAATTGCAGCCCAATAATCGTAATACAATGCGCATCAATGGCAATACATTTTTCAATATCAACCCTATAAGAGGACTCAACATACGTGCTTCTCAGGCAGTAGACGCTTTTGATTATCGTAATTCTCACAAGGCGTTTCCTGTTGGTCCGTTTGAAGGAGTGGGGGCAGCAACAGAATCGTTCGAACGTTATTACTCGTTTACCTATACTAATACGGCAGAATATAAATTCAGTTTAAAAAGGATGCATCATTTTACAGTTTTGGCAGGGCAGGAATCAATAATAACCAAAAATGAGAATTTCTCGGCCCGATCTAAAAAACTGGTAGATGCACGGATGATGCTGATGGCTTCCGGGACAGAGTCGGAGGTGCCGTCGCATTCCATGTATAAGAAAGTATTCAATTCATATTTTGGTACAATCAGCTATAGCTATGATGATCTTTATTATATAGATATTGCAGGACGTCGTGACGGTTCTTCCTTGTTTGCCAAGAACAACCAATGGGCTAATTTCTATTCTGTGGGAGCAATGTGGAATATAAAGAAAGAAGCTTTTCTTCAGGATGTTTCATGGTTGGACAACCTACAATTAAAAGCAAGTTATGGTACAACCGGTAACTCAGGAATCAGCCCATATAATGCTTTGGCGTTAGTAGGTTCAGGTATACAATATGATGGTCAGTCGGGTATTGCTCCTATTACGGTCGGCAATGACGATCTGACTTGGGAGAGCATGAGAACCTTGAACTTAGGGCTTAGTGCAAGAGTGTTCAACCGTTTTTCAGTGGAACTGGAGTTTTATAACAGAGATACCGAAGATATGCTGATGTCTTATCCATTGTCCTACACAACCGGACATGGAAGTGGTGTGGAGAATGTGGCAAGTATGCGCAATCGTGGTGTTGATCTGACTTTAGGGGTAGATATTTTGAAAACAAGAGATTTCTTTTGGAGTGTGTCGGGAAATATCAATTATAATCAAAATGAAATTACCAAACTGTTCAATGGGTTGGATGAATATATCTTACCTGATACCGGTTTGAAAATGAAAGTCGGCAAACCGTGGGGCGAATACTATTATGTGAAGTGGGCAGGAGTTGATCCGCGTGACGGATATAATATGTGGTATGATAAAAGCGGAAACCTTACTAAAAAGTATTCGGAGGATGATGCCGTGTTTGTCGGCAAACAACAATATGCTCCATGGTCAGGAGGTTTCGGTACTCGCTTGGGATGGAAAGGCATTTCCATCAGTGCGGACTTCTCTTTCATGTTAGGACAGCATATGTTGAACAATGAGCGTTTCTTTACAGAGAATCCTGCATTTGCCGGTTCGAATAACCAGACGACAGAGATGCTTACCATGTGGCAGAAACCGGGCGATGTGACTAAGATTGCCACTCCGGATTCTCCGATGCAGTTTGATACGCATTTATTGGAAAATGCTTCATTTATGCGTATGAAAAATCTGACAGTCGGCTACACTTTTCCGGCGGAACTAACCCGGAAAACAGGAGTAATAAGCAATGCCAGAATCTATTTTGTCGGTCGTAATCTGCTCACAGTGACTAAATATAAAGGGTATGATCCGGAAGTGGACAGCAATATCCAATTAGGCAATTACCCCAATACTAAGCAGTATTCGTTTGGTGTTGAACTAACTTTCTAAAATATAAACAATAGAATATTATGAAGAAATTATCTATTATAGCATTGATGACATGCACATTCGGAATGGTTTCCTGTGATATGGACGTGATGCCCTATGATTCGGTTCCGACGGAAGAAGCCTTGACCACTCTGGTCGGATTCGAGGAAGCACGTACCGGCATTTATTCAACTTTCATCGGATTGGCAGGTGGAAGTTATGTACTTGCACCGGAGTTGCAGGCAGATGCGTTTAATGCGGTAGCGGATTTTTCAGGTAGGTATAGTGAATTGCATCGCTGGATGTTTGAAAGTTCCTATTCAGCCATAGAAACGATATGGGCAAATTGTTACGGGGCAATCGGGCGTGCCAACTTCTTTATAGACGGTGTACAGAAGATAGAGGAAATTCCGGGATTGGAATTGACGGAGGTGCAGAAACAACAGATTTACGTATATGAAGGAGAAGCATACTTTACCCGTGCCTATTGCTATTTCTATTTAGCTACTCTGTTCTGTAAAGATTATGATCAGAGTACTGCAACGTCCGTTTTGGGACTCCCGCTTCAGATAGCCTATAGACCAAAGATGTCTCCCGATCAGTATCCCGAACGTTCTTCTTTGGAGGATACTTATAAACGGATATTGGAGGATCTTGAGGAAGCGGAGATGCGCATCGAAACGGCAAGAAATGGTATTATTGACTATGATCGGTATGTAAACGGTGCTTATGCAACGGTGAATACCGCACCTAAAAATTGTGGCAATTATATAACAGTGGATGTGGTGAAAGCCTTGAAAGCACGTGTCGCTTTGCAGATGGACGATTACAAGAATGCGGCTCAATACGCGGGTGAACTGGTTGATGCAAATAAATATCCGCTGATGAATACGGAAGAAGGTTTCAAGGATATATGGAAGAATGACGGTGGTACCGAAACCATCTGGCAGATAGCAATGATTAGCGCTGATGATGCAGGAGTGCCGTTAGGAACCATGTTCATCGGATACCCGACAACAAAGAAAGACTATATCCCCACACAGACTCTTATTGATTTGTATTCAGAAAAAGATATTCGTCTGTCTACTTATTTTGGTAAGTATCATTTGACGGTTTCTTCCGGTAATGCAGCGGATATTTATTTCTTCAATAAGTATCCGGGAAATGAGTATTACAATGCATTAGGAAATGAAACCAGATATTTGAACCAGCCAAAACCTTTCCGTATTGCGGAAATGTATCTGATTGTAGCGGAAGCAAATGCAAGAATCGGGACAAATGCAAGTGTGGAGAAAGGCAAGAAAGCTATCAATGATTTGAAAAGAGCACGTATCGTAGGTTTTACGGATGCAATGTATGACAAGGAATCTTTGTTGAACGAAGTCATGAATGAACGGGAACGAGAGCTTGTTGGCGAAGGCTACCGCATGATGGATTTGAAGCGATGGGGAAAAGGAGTGAAGCGTGGACAAGCTCAGAGTAAAGGACTCATTCTTTTTCCTGGACAATCAGCTACGGACGGACTTGACAAGGCAGCGGATGATTATCGGATGGTATGGCCTATTCCCAAAGGGGAAATGGATGCGAATCCCCAACTGGCAGGTCAACAGAATTCCGGCTATTGATAATTTGAATAAATATAAATTAAAGACTTGAGTGAAATGAGAAGATTAAAAATATACGCATGTTGCTTGTGTGCTATGATAGGAGTGGCATGTTCTGATGACGATAAGACATTTAATACCGGAGCGGCTACCGTGAATTGGCAGGAGACGACAATGACAGTAAAAGAATCGACCGGTCTGTGTCTGGTTCCGGTTGTTGTCTCAGGAGAGCGAAACGGAGATATACAAATAACTATCGGACTGGAAAATCGCAATGCAAAGGAAGATGAAAACTACATCGTCACGACTAAAACGCTTGTAGTACCTGCCGGACAGGAAGTGGCAAATTTTGAATTCCGTACAGTTGATGATGATATCATTAATGATGACCGGTCTTTTGATATTGTGATTACCGATGTGAAGGGTGCATCCATCGGAACCAACAGTCGCCTGACGGTAACTATCAAAGATAATGATTCTAATCTATATGAAACACTGGCTGGTACATGGATATTTACCGGAACAGCTTCAAGTAGTACTGTCTCTAATGTAAATGTAAGTTTTGCTGTAAAAGTGAATACGGCAGAAGAGGGTACGGAAGCATATGGCAATTATCTGGTATGCTCAAACAGTGCTGGTTTTGATCCGGATAATGATATTCTGTGGGAATTTGTCTGGCGATTGAAATATGAGTATGACTCGTCTACCAACCAAGTAAGTTTGTCTATCGTGTCTGGTGAAGATGTTGCGGCTAATGGCTCCTATACAATTCGTTTCAGGCGTCTGGCTATTGATGGCACTTCTTCTGATGTATATCGTGGAGAATATGATGGCACGTCGGAAGTTTTGTTGTTTGAAAATGCCAACTTGATTGGAGATTTGTATATGGATGGGGGTATTGTGGCTCAGAAGTTCAAACTGTTCGAATGTAAGATGGAACGAATCAAGTAAGAATAGATTATTAACAAAACTAATGAAAGAATTTATGAAAGCATTAATTGTCAGTATTGCATTATTATTTGTGACTCTAACCTACGTAATGGCGCAAATTCCATCGGTAAAAGTGGAAGATTCCAAAGGAGCACAGGTCAACACGGCTTCTTTGATCGATAACAAGACGCCTATGATTATTTCTTTTTGGGCAACTACCTGCAAGCCTTGTATCCGCGAATTGAACGCCATAAACGAACTTATGCCGGACTGGCTTGAGGAGGTTAAATTCCGTGTGGTTGCTGTGTCAACGGACGACAGCCGTTCCACCGCCAAGGCACGTGCAATGGCAGAAGGCAGCGGATGGGATGATTTTATCATGTTGTATGACAAGAACCAAGAGTTTATGCGTGCTATGAATGTAACTCTGACGCCACAGGTATATGTGGTGGATGCTAATGGGAAAATAGTTTATTCGCATACCGGCTATGCTCCGGGCAATGAGCTGGAACTACTGAAAGTGATTAAGAATTTGCAGAAGTAAAGATTGCTTTTGCTTACAAATAAATGCAATTATATGGCAAAAATAATTTTTAAGATCGGAGCTCTGCTTATGCTGGTATCCGGTGTGGCGTATGCACAGGATGTACAGGAAAAAGATAAGAAAGGGTATCTGACCGGGAGTTTTGAGACTAATACGATTTATTATAAAGATGACAGTAAGATGAAGTCGGAGGCTCCCGAAGATCATTTCGGCTCGAACAACTATTTGAAACTTGACTATTATCGAGGAAAGTTTGCTGTAGGCGTGCAACTGGAAGCTTATGAGCCGGTATTGATGGGCTATCCTTCGGAATTGGAAAAAGCGAAGCTGACCAATTATTATGTGTCTTGGTCGGATAAGGATTTCACGGTAACGGCCGGTACGTTTTACGAGCAGTTCGGCAGTGGTTTGCTGTTTCGCAGTTGGGAAGACCGGATGCTGGGGCTGAATAATGCAGTGATGGGAGCACGTTTCGCCTACAACTATAAAAATATAGTAGGAGTAAAAGCCATTTGGGGTACTCCGCGTTTCGGAATGGATTTCTCCGAGACTCAAGTGCGTGGAATAGATGCGAGTTTCTCGTTATCAGGCTTGCTTCATTGGCAGAAAACAACGTTGAGTATTGAAGGATCTGCATTGAACCGTTATGAGAAAATCAACATCGATTTGGAGGAAGAAGGCGGAAAACCGTATTCGAATGGTTTCTCTGGAAGAGTAAACTTTGAGCGTGCCGGCTTCACGGTAAAAGGTGAATATGTGGATGCGGGAGACAAGTATTACGACTTTATCCGTGATGGCAAACTTTATTCGAAAAAACGCGGCAATGCGCAACTTCTTGAAATGGGATATAGCGGCAATGGACTCGGTATTAACTTTACAGGACGTCGTATGGAATGGATGGATAACAAAATCCTTACCGGCAACGGCTCTACGGCAAATTTGCTGAACTATGTACCTGCCATGTGCACCCAATATACTTATATGCTGACTACATTGCACCCATATACGCCGCAAATTGGCGCTATCCATAATTCGATAAGCGGTGAAATGGGAGGACAGTTGGATGTATTTTATAATTTCAAGCGAGGAACCGCCATCGGAGGCAAACGAGGCTTGAAATTGCATGCCAATTTTTCCACCTATTATTCCTTGGAAGAAGGAGGAACGATTCAAACAGGCAATTTGCTGTACCGGGATTTTAGTATCGATATTGAAAAGCAATGGACAAAGGCATTTAAAATGAATCTGCTTTATTCAATGCAAGAATATAATCATTCATATGGAAATGACCAAGGCACTTGGTTATCGAATATATTCGTAGTCGATATGCAGTATAAATTCACCCCCAGATTTTCTACTCGTTTGGAACTCCAATATCTTGCAACGAAGGATGACAAAAAGGACTGGATGGCCGCTTTGCTTGAGGTGAATTTCGCACCTTCATGGAGCATCTTTGGAAGTGACACATACAACCATGGAAAAGACAAAATACATTATTTCAATGTAGGAGCAAGCTATGCAAAATCTCGTACACGCGTGGCTTTGAGTTATGGACGCAACAAAGACGGCTATGTTTGTTCCGGTGGAGTTTGTCGTACTATCCCTAAGTACACCGGAGCCAATCTTACCGTAACTACCTCATTCTAATTTTAGCAATCCCAAATATAAATTGATTTGATATGAAAAAGAATCCAATGTTTTTAATTTTTAGCCTGTTGTGTCTTGTCGGATGCTTGATGGCGTGTAGCGGTTCGTCTGATGAAGAGGATGGGTCGGGGAATACAGATAGCGGTGAGGTGGAAGGACCTATTACCTTGACTGTGGACAAAGCGAAGATTGAGGCCAATGGAATTGATGTGGCTACATTTACCGTAACTGACAAGAATGGAAAAGTGCTTACTACCCCCGAGTATATAAAAAACGTATATATTGAGAATGTGACTACCGGTGATTATTTAGAACGAAGATCCAATACGTTTAAAGCGATTGAGAATGCTACCTACAGTTTCAAAGCCTATTATCTGGATTGGGAATCGGAATCGATCGAACTGGTAGTACAGAACCGAAAGCACTATGAAGCATTTTATCGTAAGGTCGGTGTATTTAAAATGACCGGAACGTGGTGTACCTATTGTCCGGCAATGACTACTGCTTTAAAGAAAGTGGAAGAGACCATGCCGGGACGTATGGTGAAGATGGCTTTTCATTCTTCCACGAGTGAGGCTACAGACCCGTTTCATTTGCAACAGACGGCTATGATTATGACCCGTTTCGGTGCTACCGGTTTCCCTACCAATATTTATGACTTGAAAACTATGTCGGTAGATCGCAGTGTCAGTACAATCAAAGAGATGCTGGTGGAACAAATTAAAACTTATCCTTCCACCTGCGGTATTAAGATAAATTCATCATATAATGGTGCTACAGGAGAGATTACGGTAGATGCCGCATTGAAGTCCGATAAAGGAGGTGAGTATGACCTTGTTTATGTATTGTTGACAGACGGATTGAAAGCAACAGGTGGTAATGAAAGTTCTTATGACTACACGGTGAGAGCAATTTCCGGCAACTTTATAGCTATGTCATCAGACAGGAAATTTACGTTGAGTGCCAATCAGGAACATGTAGCAGAAACATTTACTATCGGTACTACCGGAGGACTGGATGCTGCAACTTCCCGAGTGGCGGTTTATGCGTTGCGCAAAGTGGATAATGCATATATGGCAGACAATATAACCGAATGTTCTATTGATGGTAGTGTTGATTATATTTATAATGATTAAGGAGCATGAAAAGAATCTATTTAGCAATACTAACTTTGATATTCGGTTGTCTGATATTATTGCCATCTTGTTCCGGCAGTTCGGACGAACAATCGGGTACAGAAGAAACGGATGACGGTATTCTGCGCATTACGGCAGATAAAACCGATATATTGGCGAATGGTGCGGACCAGGTGACCTTTACAGTCAAGTTGGGAACAAAAGATGTTACGGAAGAGAGTACGATGAACTTGATTCTGGTAAAAGAATCCGGAGAAGAAAATTTGGATTATGGCGTTCGTGCATTCAGTACTTCCGTAGCCGGAACTTATGTCTTTAAGGCTTCCTATTATGAAGGAAAAACGATAATAAGTGAAAATACGGTAACTATTCAGGCAAAGCCCTCATCCGGTGCTGTCAGTTATTATCATAAGTTATTGGGTATGCAGTTTACATCAGTCGGCTGCCAGGCTTGTCCGCAACTTAGTGCCGCATTAAAGAGCATTCAGAACGAACAGCCGGGACGTATGGCTGTAGCTTCTTTCCATATGGACTTTCAAATGTCTGACCCCATGAGCATTGCGGCTACCAATAGTTACCGCACCACTACTTTCGGCAATTTCCAAGGGTTGCCCCGTTTCTTCTTTGATTTGCGTAAAGGAACGAAAACTCTGATCAGCAACAAAAATGAGATTGAGCAGGAATTGCAAAGTGAGTTGACTAATTATCCCACTTCATGTGGAGTGGCGATAGAGTCAATTTATGATGAGGCTTCACATAAAGTATCGGTTGTAGGCAAAGTGACCTCCAATGTGAAGAATACATATCGATGTCTGATTTATTTGGTTGAGGATGGTATAAAGTACTTTCAGACCAATGGTGGAGATGATTATATTCACAATAATGTGGTGAGAGCTGTAGTTTCCACTTCGCTGAACGGTGATCGTTTCAATGCAGAAGTGCAGGAGGGGATTGAGGCGACCATGAGTCGTTCTTATCAACTGGAGCAAGGTTGGAATGCTGCCAATATGCGTGTTATCGTTTCGGTGCTCACAACACTGGACGGAGGAAAAACATATACATGTAATAATGTGAATGAGTGTAAGTTGGGAGAATCTGTAGATTATCTTTATAATGAATAAAGGAAAAGTCATGAATATAAACTGTTATAAAGTGCTTTCCTTGTTTTGTATTTGTTTGGCAGGAATCATTGGAGTTTCCTGTTCAGGCAATACAGATGAGACGGAGCAACAACTTGTGTTGCAGAAAAATAAAAACACACTGGATGCCGATGGAAAAGACATGGTGCTCTTTACTGTGCTGCAGGCAGGAACAGATGTCACATCCGATGCTACTATCCGAAATATTACAACCGGACAGGATTTGACAGGAAAGTCGTTTTCTACCACTCAGGCAGGCTCTTATATTTTCGAAGCGTCTTATGGGGGAAGTATATCCGGACAAGTCTCTGTAGTTGCTAATGAGGTATCGGCACAGGTATCTAAATTCGTCCGTCGCATTTGTGCCATGGAATTTACGGGAACGTGGTGTGCTTGGTGTCCGCAGGGCATGACTAAATTGTCCTATTTGATAGATACCTATTATGATGGCATAGTGTATTTGATAGCCGTTCATTCGGACGGGGATGGACCTGATCCGATGGCGATAGAACAATCTGATATTCTTGCTCGGAAATTCCAAGTTTCCAATTATCCTTCTTGTGTTGTCGATATGCGCCACACAATGGGATTGTCCGAGAGTTATAGCGTTATGCGGTCTGCTTTTGATGAATCATTGAACGGCTATCCGGCACATTGTGGAGTAGCCATTCAGTCCGAATACATGGAAGCAACATCACAGGCAAGGGTCACGGTAAGAGTAACGTCTGAAAAGACTTCTCAATATCGTTTGGTTTTGTATGCAATAGAGGATGGACTGAAATACCCACAAAATGATGGAGGTATTTATCGTGATTATACACATCATCATGTGCTTCGCCAACTCTTGTCGGCAACGGTGGATGGTGACAGACTCGGACAGATTGCGGCCGATAAGGAAGATAGCAAAGAATATACTGTAATATTGGATGAAAATTGGAAAGCAGAAAATGTCTCTTTCTATGCTATAGTGACCGATGAAAACGGTTATGCAAACAATTTAGCCGTTTGTGAAGCGGTTAATGGGAATACTGATTATGAATATGTAAGCAATTAATCACATTTATCTCTTTAAGTTATGAAGAAAAAATTATTTAATCTGTTTTTTATGTTGGGACTGATGTTGACAGTCAGCGTTGCCCTTTTCTCGTGTTCGGATAAAGATGAGCCGATTGTTCCAGATCCCGACCCGACACCGGTAGTTCCCGATCCTGAACTGCCAGAGAACCCAACTCCTATACAGTGGGTTGAGAATGAAGTGGACGGTGGTGAACGCGGAGTGGGTATCAAAGTCACCAGAAAGGATGAACGGAATTTTGTTTTTGAATGTACACCGGGTGATAAAATTCAATCCTACAGATTGGATGTATATCCGTTAAGCCGTATGTATAATTACTTGCTCGAAAGTGTGGGTGCCGGGGTAAAAGCTACGGATGAGGAAGTGGAGGACCTGATAGTAGAGGCCATTTATAACTCCAGCGGTTCCGGAGGATATACGTTTAGCGAAGCCACTTTGGGCGATAGCTATCCAAGGGCTGAGTTTGATTGGGCGAATACTGCGTATTCCCAGTCGGAAATCGTGCCCGATGGAGAGTATCTGATTATCACCATCGGATGTAATGATAAAGATGGAAATAATCCGGCAGATATGAAAATCTGTTATATCAAGACACCGGTTAAGGAACTCATCGGAAATCCTCGTGTCGATATTGATGTAACGACAAGTTATACGGCGGCGGGCATCCAATATATACCTAATGCGGATGCTAAATATTTCTATCAGTTTTGCCTTGATGCTGAACCTATTGATGCTTATATAAATGCTTATGGGAAAAAAATGTATAGGGACTTTTTGAGACATACCACAATAACGGCGGAGGATGCCCAAGTGTCTCAGGAAGAATTGTACTATTTGGTGGACTTTGGCTACGGGGCTGATGCTACCAAGCTGATTACTGCGACAAGTGTAGGCTTGGATGCGAATAAGACTCCCACCAAAGACTATATCCGTCAGGATTTTCATCTGAAAGAAATAAATCCGGATGCGGAAGAAGCGGAATGTAGCTTGACTGTTGACAAGGTAGGCGCATCTGTTATTAATATGAATGTTAGAATGGAAAATAATTGTGTGGCCATGTTCTATAATATACTTTCCGCTTCAGAATGGGCTTCTTATGAGAATGCGGATGAGGCTACATTGACGGCATTGGCACAGAAATTGGATCAAGAAGGATTTGGCATAAAGAATACGAATTTTGCTCAAGGAGGTTCGTTTACGGGGACGCGCTTTGATTTTGATATGAGTCCTTCTTCAAACTTAGCGATTGTTTATGTCGGTCGTAATGAATATGGGCAGATATCGAAGATAAAAGCTACACCATTTACTACCAAAGCACGCGTGAGGAATACTCCGGAAGATTCGGAAGCAGAGATTGGCATAAATATCACCGAAGCCGGGCGTACCAATTTGAAAGTGGAATATACTTATAATGAGAAAACAGCCGTGTACTATCATCAGTATATCATGACGCCGGACTTGTTGGAACCGGGTAATGAACAGGCTTTGATTAACTATTTGCTATCCGGAGATGCCAATGTATGGCCGGCAGATCAAGTTAGCGGTGTAGACGGCTTTAATTGGGATGGATTACAACCCGGCACGGAATATACATTTGCCTGTGTAGGAGAAGATTGGAATGGAGTATTGACAGAGGTGAAAACTGTGACTGCTTCAACGGAAAAAATTATAGCGGGACCGAATCCGACTATGCGATTGAATGCTTATATGAGTGATCTTGGCAACTTTACTGTTCAGTATTCTATCGTGAAAGATGTAGCCAAATTCAAATACATGATTATTGAAGAAACTTATTCTGCCGATGGAGACTATTCTTATTCAGAATGTTTGAGTACTTGGAAAGAACAGTGTATAGAGAATGGCCTTGAGAGTTATAACTCTGTCCCTCAGTCTTATGACAAGACAAGCTCTGCAAAACGATTGGTGGCTTTATGCGTGCCTCTTGGTGAAAAAGACGGAAAAGAAGTGATTGGAGATCTTTATACCGTATTCTGGGATAAAGATAAAGGTATCATTACCGATCCTTCCGTATTATTCCCGGATGCTCCGAAAGCAGCAAAGAAAACAATGAACGCAAGTAAGCCGCAGGTAGTAAAGAAGGACAGACGTCTTCCGGTTGATGTGATTATTAAAGAAAAGATGGATATGAAAAACGCTCCGGGGGTAGTTCGGAGTGGAAATACGATTCTCTTGGATATGAAGAAATTGGGTAAACATCCTCATGCCAAATAATTACTTAATATTAAGAAAGTACTATGAATATGGAAAGAATTCAAAATTCGTGTAGCATAGGGAAGAGTTTCTTTTTCCTGCTAATGATGTGTGTCGTATCATTCTCCTCGTGTTATAATGACGATGATCTGAAGAACTCGATTTCCGGCTTGGAAGACCGGGTAGGCAAACTCGAATCTCTATTGCAAAATGTGCAAAGCGATATTACGACATTGAAGACGCTGACAGATGCTTTGTCTCAAAATAAGTCCATCGCTTCTGTGCTGGAGAACGAAGACGGAAGTTATACAATCAGATTCTCGGACCAGACGGAAGTGACTATCCGTAATGGTGAGGATGGAGAAGATGCTCCGCAAATCACAGTGATAGATGATGCCGGAGACGGAATCTATTATTGGGGCATTACCAAACCGGATGGAACCAAGGTGCTGTTGACGGATGGTGCAGGCAATAAAATGCCTGTAACAGCCGCTGCACCTAAAGTTCGTATCAATGTGGATACCAAAGAGTGGGAGATTTCTACCGATGGCGGTAAGAATTGGGAGTCTACTGGAGTTTATGCTTCCGGAGAGGGAGCCGGAGATACTTCCCTGTTCAGTGAAGTCAGCCAGGATGATGACTATGCCTATTTCACGCTGAAGGATGGGACGGTATTGAAAGTCCTGAAATCCAAAGAACTGAAATGTGACGTGCTGTCCGGAAAACAATATTTTACCAACGATGAAGAAAAACTGATTCCGGTGGAAATGAGCGGTATCTCCAAATATACGGTAACCAAACCGGATGGTTGGAAGGCTTCTTTGACAGGTAAAGGACTGACAATAATTGCTCCTTCGGCAGATAATCAATATGCGGAAGCCGGAGGTAAAGTTGCTGTAGTGGCTGTTGCGTCTAACGGTAAGAGTCTTATTTCGGAAATATCCGTCGTATTGGGCGAAGCTCCGATAAATATCACAGTTGAAAAACAGACGGTTTCTACTACTTTGGCAAGTGGGGTGGAAGTATATTATTTAGGGGTAATGGCAATTAATGAGTACACATCTGAGAGTGCGGCAGAATTGGCGAATGGTTCTTCAGCACGCATGTATATGAAGACTCAGCCTCTTGATAAAGCCCCATTGGCGGATTTGTTGGGCAAAGAGCCCGAAAGCGGAGTGACTTATATGATTTGGGCATTGCCTATGCCGGTTGATGGTAGTAAATGCTCGCCGGATGATGTAATAGCCTCTGTTGTTGAGATAGCCGGAACGGTGGAGCTGAAAGTTTCGGACATTACATTTGAAGGAGCTACGGTCTCTGTGACGAGAAAGGGATGTGATGTTTATGTTACGGGAATCGCCAATAAAGAAAATTATTCACCTGACATGGTGATAGGTGATCTTGCTTTCGGTGATGGAAAACAACAATATGCGGATTATAACGGTCCGTTGGCAGGTACTGTATTAGATTATCTTCCGACCATCGTACCGGGGACTACTTATGTGCTTTGGGCTATCCCTTATAAAGATAAGAGTGAAGGAGCATATAAGGCAGAAGAATTGGTTTCATTAGAAATTGCTATCCCGGCATTGACATACGATGGTCCAGCAACAGTGAGTATCACTAATGTGACTTCTACAGTGACAGGAATAAGTGCATTGTTAACTCCCGGAACAGATTGCTATAAGTATTACTACACTTATATGACGGAGTCGGCTTTAGAAAAATACGCAAATGATAGGGCGGTTATTTCTTACCTTATCAAGAGTGGCAGCACTTCACAAAAGACAGAGAATCTGGAAAGAAACTCTCTGCAACCGGGTACGAAAGGTTTTCTTCTTGCTGTAGCTTTGGACAGTAAAGGACAATTGGGCTCATTAGTCAAAGTGCAGGCAGACTCGAAAGATTTGTCGTACAACTCTTCTATATCGGTTGAGGTCGCAATTGAAGAGGGAACAGTGAGTACTGCTTTCACACTAACGCCGACCGGTAATCCTGCTAAATACCGTTATGTCCACATGGCAGCAAAAAATTTCAAGTCTTATCCCTATTGGGGAAATGAGGAAATGGTGAAACAGGCTTTGGACATGAATGAAGGAGTGACAGAAATAGCAGCGGCAGATTTCAGCAATCGCCAATTGGTTATCGAAGACCTTCAGTTTAATACGGAGTATGTATTGTTTATGATAGCGGTAGATGAAAATGGTTATCCATCTCCTGCAATGATAAAGAAGGAATATACCAGTGTAAAACCGACCTATGTCAGGAAGGAAAGAGATGCCGATGTCTGGACTGCGAATGCACCGGAGATAGTGATTGATGAATTGAAATCAGAAGGCGGGCTTTTTTATACACTCTCGTATACAGTGAAACCTAAGGCAAATTGCAAGATGTTTTACGCATATGTTTGTGAGGATGATTATCTGATCGGTAAAATGTTTGACGAACAAATCAAATATGTAATGACAAGTGGAACGAAATCAACGGATGCTTATTCGGGTTCCGAATATACGATATTGCCTATTAATATTTGCGTGACTTGGATGGATACAGATGGACGTTTCTATGAACTTTCCAAGACTGTAGTACAGGCTTCGGCCGAATAATCTTAGTGTTTACTAATTTAATAAAATGATAATGAGAAAATTTTTAAATGGCTTTTATAGTGTAGTATTATTGCTTCTTTGCGCATTTGCTTTTAGTAATTGCTCGGATGATGATGGTGGTGAGGAAGTCGATAATACCGGTGCCGGAATATCAGCGATAAGCAATGAAACGGCAATCAATGTTTCTGTATATGGAGAAACGGTTGAAGTTTCATTTACTTCCGAAGGAAAATGGTCTCCTTCCCTGCAATACTCAACCGGAACGGATTGGGCTTCCATAGTCAATATCAGTGGTAACACGGCAGCCGGAAAGGGAGGATTCAGAGTGATGCTATCTAAAAATGAAACCGGAATAGAACGGGTATTGACAGTATTGGTACAGGTGGAAGGATATTCTACTCAGGCTACGGTATGTACTATTACGCAGGAAGGAACGGGTGGAGGCACTTCGTTGACTGATATTGCCTTGAATGAGTATATGCATAAGCATTTGAAGGAGCATTATTTATTCAAAGATGAATACAATACATTGGATGTAGACTGTAGTAATCTGCCATATAGCCAGTTCTTGTCTACCTATCTGATGCAGATGGAAACGAATACTGAAGACGGAGGTATCTATCGTGCTTATTCACCCAATGCGGGAAAACGCTATATTTATTCATACATGGAAAAGCTTGGAACCGCTGAAACTCGTGCCACGACTCGTGCCACAACTATCGTAGGAACAGGACTCGGAACATTCTTTTCTTCTTTTATGGAAGATGGAACTACGATTGGATTAGCTATCGGATGGGTATATTCGGGATCTCCGGCAGAAAAGGCGGGATTGAGACGTGGAGATGTTATCGTTTCCATTAATGGCACTACTCTGAACAAAAGTAATTATCAGAATCTTATGACGGATCTGTATTATGCCGGTGCTGGGCGAACATTCAGACTTGGATTCAAACGTTATATTCCCAATGAAGTCACGGAAAGATATGAACTGGCTGATGGAAATGCAATAGTAGCTACCGATGTTTATTTTAACAATCCGATTCTTTACTCTATGC
>CAKUYM010000066.1 GCA_934716785.1 uncultured Bacteroides sp.
TCCCTGTGCTGACAGAATAATGAAAGCCAGCATACACAGTTTTGATAGTATGAATAATCTATTTTTCATCTTCTTCTTTTTTAACTTATACAATCAATAAGAATAATCGCAAATGCTCCATTTCATCGAGCGATATCGGGATAACCCGGATTCTGTTTCAAATACTCGTTCTGTTCCAGTTGCGTCTGCGACAAGGGGAACAACTCGTAATGTTTGTCCGCATCCTGCGGCTTATCCCACCATGCTTCCTGGTACCTGCCAAAACGGATCAGGTCCGTACGCCGACGGCTTTCCGCAAGAAATTCACGTCCCCATTCATCGAGCATCTCTTTCAGATCGAGCGCCACACTTCCCTCCGGCTGATAAGCGATATTAGCATTAAAGTTCTCATAATTGCGCTTGCGTACGCTATTCAGCAACTTACCCGCTTCGTTCGCCTGTCCGAGACGGAGCAGAGCCTCAGCCTGCGAATAAATAATCTCCGCCAGACGTATCTCCGTATAGTCTGATTCAATATAATATCCTCCGGTGAACGGATAGAACGGATACTTTACGCAATAGAGCCCGGAGTTAAAATCACCATTGCCCAATTTAGATTCCATATAGGCCGGATTGGAGATATAGCCGGATTCGGCATTTCCTTCGAAACGCCCCACTTGGTCACGCAGATAAATCACATATTGATTATCCGGATTCTTGGCATATCCCCCACTGACAGCAGAATTTGGGATCTTGCCCTCAAGGAAGAACATACCCTCGCGTGTATTATTACCCGTATTCACATATTGCTTATACCGTAGGTCTCCCGGATATTTGGCAAACTTCCGGGTAACCATTCCCAATCCGTAGCCAAACAGTTTGCGCGGTTGCTGATTATCATAACTCGGTGAAAGCGCATATTTCGGATTCCGTTCGCCATTTCCCTCTATTTTCAGATAATAGGCACTTCCGTAAGGCAAACCGCGTCCGTACACCGTTCTTCTGTCATTCTGCAAGTGCCAGCTGGTCAGACCGTAAGAACCGGGGAAACCGAAAATCACTTCATTGCACGTCTCATTGTTCCAGTCGAAAGGTTCGTACCAATTATCCGCAATAGCATAATAACCGAACTCCCCGTCAGTGATACGCTTACACATATCGATACATTCCTGCCACTTGGGCTGACCAATCCATACTTCCGCATTCAGATAGAGACGAACCAATAAGGAGGCAGCGGCAGCTTTCGTAAATTGTCCCTGCTGTGCGCCATTGCCGGACTGCCCGCTTTTGGAAAGCAGAGCTGTGAGACAGTAGTCCTTCAGCTCACTCTCGATAAAATCAAACAGCACTTTCGGTTCTACTTGCTTCCGGTTTTCCGGCAGTGCATTCACCGCCTGATCCGATGTGGTGGTCAGGATACAATGACGATGCGTATTCAGCAGGCGGAGATACCCCCAAGCACGCATACAGCGCAACTGTGCCTTAAAACTTTCGAATTCACTTTCACTTAAGCCAAAAGAAGAGGGATTCAACTGCTCCAAATCATCCAGCACCATATTGCACTGGGCGATGCCTACATAGAAACTCTCCCATTCGCTCAACCAGTCGCCCTTATTGATGTCATCGTATTGGTGACGATGATACATCTCCCACAAGCCACCATCGTACCACCAAGTGCCACGAGTGGGTGTAATCAACTGGTCGGCAGGAAGTTCCTCATTCTCATGACGTATCCAGATACAGCAATACATATGTTCGAAGGGCCGAAAGACAGCATTGATGATATCCTGCTTCGTATTATAATAATTTTGGGACATCACTTGGTCGTACACCGTTTCCGACAAGTCGGTACAAGACGACGAGCCCAGTACAGTCCCCGCCATCATACCCAATCCTATGATATATTTTGTTATTTTCATAATTGTTCCTTTTTTAAAAACTAACTTGCAAACCTAAAATGAACTGGAAGGCAGACGGGTAATAGTTGTATCCTCCTCCGAAGGTACCCGGCGTCAAACCGTTCACTTCATATGTCGAGGTGTCTACACCGGTAAACTTCGTGAACGTATAAAGATTGTTGGCCGTTCCGAACAGACGTATCTTTTCGATATACTTCTTATGCAGATTCATCGTATAGCCCAAAGTGACATTGTCTATCTTCAGGTAATCGCCCGGCTCTATGAAGTAGTCGGTAATCACATTCTTGCCGGTCGTGATATGCGCATTCTTCGAATAAGCAGTCGTCAACTGGTTCGTACTCATACTCTGCAATCCGAAATAGAAATCATGCACATTGAATATATCAAATCCGGCAGCGCCACGAAGAGCGACAGTCAGGTCGAAATTCTTATAAGTGAAGTTGTGCGTCATGGAACCTGTGAATTTCGGCAAACCATTTCCGGTCACCGTCTTATCCTCTTCCGCACCTTGAGCCACCGGAATAACATTTCCTTTCTTGTCATAAATCAGCCAGTCACCTTTTTTGTCTACACCGGCATACCGATAGGTGTAATAGTTACCGATACGCTCGCCCTCTTCAATCCGTTGCAAGTATCCCGGATTGTTAGGATTCGCCATATTGCAGGTCGAATAATATTTCTGACCTTTGTACACATCGTTGGAGAAGCTGACAAACTTATTATTATTGGTAGCTCCCACCAATGTGAAGCTATAGCCGAAGTCTTTTGTACGAACTGCATTCACCGTTATATCAAGCTCGAAACCTGTGTTGCGGAGTGTGCCCACATTGGCATAAATAGTAGTAAACAGATTGGGTGGTACGGATACGGAGTAGCTACCCAGCAAATCGCTTTGTTTGCGGTGGAAATAGTTCAATGAACCGGTCACCTTATGCTTGAAGAGTGAAAAGTCAATACCTATATTCTGATTATGCCCTTTTTCCCAACGGAGTTCCGAGTTTACATTCTTGCTCGGTCCCCATACGTGAAAGTTATTGCCGCCATACTGATACCATCCGTATGCCTTATAAGTGGCCAAGGACTGATAGTTACCTATTTCCTGATTACCGGTGACACCATAGTCATAACGCACCTTCAGGTCGTCAAGCCATGACAGTCCTTTCATAAAACTTTCGTCAGAGATACGCCATCCCACGGATACTGCCGGGAAATTACCCCATTTATGATTCTCACCGAAACGTGAAGAACCTTCATGCCGCAGGGAGAAAGTGAGCAGATAGCGTTCTTTCCAGTCGTAATTGACACGTCCGAAGAAGCTGATCAGCTTATGGTCGTTTTTATAAGAGCTCATCATAGTCTTCCCCTCTTTCGATGCCTCCAGACCGGAGCCGATATTATTGTACTTCAATCCGTCGGAAGAGAAGTCCCAGTTTTCCGCACCCATGCCCGAACTCACACCGTAATTGTAGCTATATCCTACCATTGCACGGATTTGATGATCTTTTATGCGCGTAGAGAAGTTAGTCACCCATTCCAGATTATTGTTAGTGCTCTTGTCAAAGTCACGGCTTGCCTTTCCGGCAACACCCGAATTTACATTGGGACCATAGGTAGACGGGGTAAACCATCCGTTAAATTTATCAACTTGATATTGTGAAACCGTAATCTGTGATTTCAGCACCATGTCCGGATTCTTGGGATTGAACAACGGCAACAGATTTACGGTAGCCGTAGCGTTCCATTCCAATATTTTAATCTCCGTTCCGTTCTCTTCCTCATTCAGTTGCTCAACAATATTAGAGCTGTCTCCACCTGCCGGAAAACGATAATATCCGTTTGCAGACTCAGCATCATAAATGGGCATTGTAGGATTGTTCTTGATAACGCTGCCATATACACTGGCGGATTTGTTACGGTCGATGACCCGCGGACTCATGTTGGCTGCAAAGGTGAATAACCCGTCTTTCGTGGTGTGGCTCACAGTAGCACGCGCACCGTATTCACGACGGTCCGACCGTAGGTCGATCCCCTGTGCCTTGCGGTAGTCGGCAGTCACGCGATAGTTGGTTCTCGCGTTTCCACCGGAGAAAGTCAAGGTATGCATATGCGTTACACCCAAGCGGGTCACTGCATCAAACCAGTCCGTGGTAGCTCCCATATCGGAAAGCGGATTGGACACGGTGCGATAGGCACGATATTCTTCGGCATTCATTATATCGAGTTCTTTCTTCGCCTTGTTGAAAGTAACGGCAGCGCTGTATGTAGTATGCACCTCTCCGTCCCTCGTTCCTTTCTTCAGATTTACGAGAATAACGCCGTTGCTTCCCCGTGTACCGTAGATGGCGGAAGCCGCACCGTCTTTCAGCACATCAATAGATTCGATGTCGGCAGGATTGATGTTCGTCATGTCACCACCCGGCACTCCGTCGACGACAATCAGCGGGCCCAAGCCGGCATTGCGTGAAGATATACCGCGAATCTGAATACTTCCCGTGCTGTTCGGGTCGGCCAAAGCCGTATTTGAAACGGACACGCTGGACACCTTTCCCTGCAAGAGCATGGAAGCATCCAGACTGGAAATCTGATTGAGGTCCTTGGCACCGACATGTGAGATGGCCGAAGTCATTTCTTTCCTTTTCATCGTACCATAGCCTACCACTACCACCTCATTCAAGGCAGTCGATTCTTCCTTCAACACGATTTTCAATGACTTCCGGTCTTTGATGGCCACTTCCTGAGTCTCGTAGCCGATATAAGATACCTTCAAATGTCCGTTCTGTGAGACATTCACACTGAATTTTCCTTCCATATCGGTGATAGCTCCTTGTTTCGTCTCTACAACCACCACCGAAGCACCGATGACAGGTTCCCCCTTTTCATCGATGACCGTACCCGATACTTTACGCTCCTGCTGCACTTCCCACGAAGCAGCTCTTGCCCCGATACCGGCAAACAGCATCAGCAACATGCCCAACAGGCAGGTACACATTTTGCAATGAATATTTCTCATAAATAGATAATTTTTATATTAGATGATAAAGTTAACGCAGTCCTCTTGCCTGCAAAGCCGGAATCAACAGATCCGGCACATCCGTCTGTATCATACACACCATCGGATAGATTTGCAGAAGTTCATCCAGATAGTTCTCGTTCAGTGTCCATTCGGATACATCGCTGCCAGTGGTAGGAAGCATATTCACGGTAGCTAACATTCCGTCGTTGACGGAGCTACCCAACGGAGTGCTTTTCCCATTGGTCAGATAACTGTACTGTACGAAATAATTGCCCGGCAGCCCTATCATCGGCTGATGATTGCCTGTCCATGTGTAGACGTGTGCTTTGCTTGTCATGTCAAGCACTTCTTTGGCAGCCTGCGCACTGTTGCAGTAGAGGAATACGGACTCCAGCATGTCAAGCTTCGTTACGATATCCACCACTTGTTGGGAGGAAGCCGTACGCGGAGAAAAATCGAGATTGTAATAGATTTTACCACGTCCCGCTTTCAGGAATTCTTCAAGGGTCGGCATCTTTTCGTCAGTTACCCGACCGTTCCGGTCTTTCAGATTATACTTCTGCAATTCAGCATAGGTCATTTTCGTGATATCACCCGTACCGTTAGTCGTTGCATTGATTGTCTGATTGTGGCATACCACTACCACACCGTCGCTTGTCACTTGGGTGTCACACTCTATCACCTCCGCTCCTGCCTCAATGGCATCTGCTACGGAAGATACCGAGTTTTCGGGAATAGTCCTGTCTGTGGTGTGTGCACGATGCGCCATCACCCACACTTTTTTATTAGACGGATCCCTGAATTGCTTCATCGCTTCCGTCAGTGCCAACAGGTTATAGATACGGATTCTTTTCTGTAATTCATACTGGCCTGCCGTGACGTGCAGCGTATAATCACCACTTTGGTCGTAAGCATGGGTGATGGAAGTCGCCGCCTTTCCTTCTTTCACCGTCCCGTCACCGAAATCGACTGTAATATCGGTATTTCCATCAATGTTGTTAAACTTGACCTCCACCACCTCTTTCAGCATGGCGCGGGTGCTTGTTTGCAGATAAGGGTTCTTTTTCACAGAGTCATCGTCAGAGCAAGCGATACAAGTTATCCCGCACACGCATAGAATAACCCAACACCATAGCCAGTTCATAGACTGATGCTTCGTTCTGCTTCTTTTTTCCGGTATGGAAAAAAACAACAAATCTTTTTTCATGTGTGTTTTTATAAAGATTAATAAAAAAGTTTCCAAAGACGAAATTTGTCAATTCCGTTCGGTTACGACAAAAATAGGCTGAAATGACGCGATAAGAAATAGCCAAGGGGATATTGGTGGATATTTACAATATTCCACAAATAGTAATCTATTAACAAACAGAATATTAAGTCACATTACGCGAACATAAAAAAGTGGATTTTGCACAGACTTGTTTACCGGATTTTGGCTACTAAATCTTCAAAATCTTCCCGTGACACACGAGCTTTATTTTTTACTTTTGAACGGTAGTTATAGATAGTATTCACCGAATAATGCAAAAGTTCCGCAATCTGTGAACTGTCTTTAATGCCGAGACGTATCAAGGCAAAAATCCGTAGCTCCGTATTAAGCAATTCGTCTTGTTTCAACACGATTTGTTCTTCGGGCAATAGCAGCGCATTGAGAGACTCCACGAAGTGAGGAAAAAGATGCAAGAAAGCGGAATCAAAGTTTGCATATAGTTCCTGTATTTCGGCTGTTACAATATCATTACTAAGATGAGTCATTTTCAGCAACTCGTCTACCTGTCCCCGCTGCAACTTCTTGTTCACCAGTTTTCTATATGCCTGCAGGCGGTTTACGTAGACGGAGCAGAGCTTGAAGAAACGGGCAATATAGGCTTCTTTAATAAGGTTGGATTCGGAAAGTTCCAGATTCGTGGAACGAAGATGGCGATTCACCTCTTCCAGTTCTCCATTCAGTGAGGAAAGTCGCCCGTTCACCTCCTGCAATCCTTTCTTGGCAACAGAAAGGGCTTTCATCTGCCGGTAGATGTAGATTAACGCTATCACCAACAATAGCGCAAGCAGGGCCATACATACGATATAAATCTGCAACTCCTTATTTTGTTTCTTGATGATATCCTGATAATTCCCGTTTATCATAGAAAGCGGAGTAATATTCATCCAACTGCGCAACCGTGTCTTATAGAACTGTGATATCTCCCAAGAGAAATTGATATATGCATACGCCCGTTTCAGATCTCCCTTGCCATGCAGTTCCTGGGCCAGTACCATCAACGAGGATTGCTCCTTGATGGCGGAACGTACATCGGAAATTGCAGACAGAACCAAGTAATATAAATGTTCGTCTTTCTCCCCCATACTTTCAAAAAGACGGAAGCGCTGATAGGCCACCAATGCATATTGAGGAGTGCCGAACGAAGATTCCGAAAGCCGACGGTTACTGAATTCAAGGGCCTCATTATATCTTCCGGCCTCTTTCAGTTGAGTTTCGCGCAGCCACAAGTAGGTATCCGAAGTAGGTTCCAAAACTACCAGCATGGAATCCCGATAAGCATGACTCAATTTGAGATAACGCGATGAAAACATTCGGTATCTCGGTTGCGCTGCTCCTGCCTCGGCATATAAATGTTCATAACACGTATAGTAATTGCCTAAAAGAGACTGTGGTAGTGTCCGGCGTTCAATTGAGTTCAGTATATCTGTGGCTTCCATATACATGCCGGTGGATGATAATAGATAAGACAATTCCAACCGGGTTTTAAGTTCACGTTCCTCATCACCCAACTGCTGTGCCACCACTCTGTTCACATTCAGATAATGTAGTGCGGAATCGGAGCTATACGCCTTATATTCGGAATAAATCCTATTGTTCAAGTTGTAACGTTCGATGGAAACAGGCGGTGTCTTCCCGGCTTCTTTCTTCAACTCCCGGAGTCTGTTCTCTTTTATCTGCACATAAGTGTCCGCTTCTTTTATGGTTGCGTCAAGCACATTCAACAGCGAGTCCAAATGCGCGTCGGCATGAGCTGGAAGACAGGAAAACAGAAGCAAAAGGAATGACAAGCAGTTATTTTTCATCGGGGTGACAGACTTTATTGTAATATATATTTCATAGTTTAATAAGGCAAATGTAAGAAAATTCTTCATAACCCGACTATAAATAACTCATAAATTAAGGAAGCCAACGGTTTGCTGAGAGGAAAAAAATGAATAAAACAGGAATTATATTACAATTCCTTTAAGAAAAATATTCTGATTATAGATTACAAAGAAAAATATATAACTTTGTATCCGTGAAGATTTTTATCAGACTCTAATATTTTAAATTTAATTCATATGATAAAGATACATAGATTAGTAACGCTAAGCGCTTTGTTGATATTTACATGTACAACTATGAATGCTCAAAAAATTGTCAAACTGTGGGAAACAAACCCACCTACAAGTAATGAAATAACCAATGCTGAAAAATGCGAGAGAAACGGTAATTGGGTTACAAATGTATCCTCTCCCGAACTGGCTATTTACCAGACCGATAAAGCAAAAAACACAGGAATGGCAGTTGTGATATGCCCCGGCGGCGGATATGCCGGACTGGCTATTCTGCATGAAGGGGCACAGTTTGCCAAATGGTTGAACGGGCAAGGAATAACAGCTTTTGTCCTCAAATACCGGATGCCGAACAAACATAAGGAAGTGCCGCTGGATGATGCGCAACAAGCAATACGTTATGTACGCAGTCATGCAAGCGAATTTGGTATAGATGTAAATAAAATAGGTATCGCCGGTTTCTCGGCAGGCGGACATCTGGCAGCTACCGCTTCTACTCACTACACGACAGAAGGAGTAAGCACAAGACCAGATTTCTCCATTCTTTTTTATCCTGTCATAACTATGGGAAAGGAAACACATAGCGGCTCCCGCTCCAATCTGTTGGGCGACAACCCTCAGCCTGAAGATATTCAGTCCTTTTCAAACGAAAAGCAGGTCAATGCAAATACCCCGCCTGCAATCCTGCTATTGAGTAATGATGATAAATCCGTACCCACGGCCAATAGCGTGTTCTATTATGAATCATTGAAGAAAAACAATATCCCCGCAACCATGTATATATTTCCGGAAGGCGGTCATGGCTGGGGGATGAATATAGACTTTAAGTATCATTCACAGATGCTTGAGTTGCTTGGCATGTGGCTAAAATCTGTTTACTAATATTCAAATTTAGATATAAATCTGGATTTATATCTAAATTCGTCTGCGTCCACTATTCTATATAGGAAATATGGAAATAAACGAAATACAGAGCATAAAAGAACTACGCAACGGCTCTTACCAGGCTTTCACCCGAATTTATGAAGCCTATGCCGACCGACTTTACAGCTTTGTTCTAAAACAACTTAAAAATCGTTCCCTGGCACAAGATATTGTCCAAGACACTTTCTTGCGCCTGTGGGACAATCGCGAACAACTGAACAGTTTCGGCAATCTTCAATCTTTCATATTTACTATTGCCAAACACCAAATTATCAATTATTTCCGCCGACAAGTCAACGAACTGCAATTCGAGGACTTCATGGATTATTGCGAGAATCAAGCTACCGATGTATCACCGGAAGACATCCTACTCTACGATGAATTCCTGCAACAACTGAACCATTCAAAAAAAGCCCTTTCGCAACGGGAATGTGATATTTATGAATTGAGCAGAGAAAAACACATTCCTATCAAGAAAATTGCCGAACAACTGAAACTTTCCGAGCAAACAGTGAAAAACTA
Organism: uncultured Bacteroides sp.; assembly: GCA_934716785.1. Classification (GTDB taxonomy): domain Bacteria; phylum Bacteroidota; class Bacteroidia; order Bacteroidales; family Bacteroidaceae; genus Bacteroides. The sequence goes on from CAKUYM010000066.1 coordinate 9,682, forward strand.
CCTGACTTCCGCCTTAAAGGTGCTCCGCAGCGAAATGCTGAAATACAATGTTATCTTCCTGTTCTTTTTATAATAACATTTTATAATAGCACTACCCACAACACCTCACAAACAGACAAAGTAATACCCTATCTCTTCCCCAAACAATCAGCCTTATCCGATTTTATGTTATAAAACATGAAGAATTTATAGTACTCTCCCGCTTCTCCTGCGTATAACCAATAGAAATACCCAATAATATGACTATACGTTTTAAGAATTTATACAACCGATATATAGAGAAGGGAATTCCTTCTTCTGATTTTGGAGAGTTCAAAAAAGAACTTGGCAATATGACTGATGAAGAACTATGGAATGCCATGCTGAATCAGGAAAAAGATTCTGCAATGGAAATCGGAATGCCACCCATGATGAAAAAACAGGTACGGAAAGAACTGCACCATATTATATGGAAGCGGCGCTGGATACAGTTTGCCAAGTATGCTGCTGTAATCGCCTTGCTGTTCACTTCTTCTTTCGGCATCTATTCCTTGTTCGAAACTCCCGATACGCAGCAGATAATTACCGCCGATGTGAAGCCGGGCAGTAAATCGGAAATCACATTGCCGGACGGAACGAAAGTACAATTAAACGGTGCAACTACCATCACATATGACATAGACAACTCACGGCAACGATTAGTTAGACTTTCGGGAGAAGCCTTTTTCGATGTAGCAAAGAATCCCGACTGTCCTTTCAGAGTGATGACCAACGACTTGCAAATCGAAGTCTTAGGGACTTCTTTTAATGTGAACACCTACAAGAAGGATATCATCGAAACATCCCTGCTCACCGGACGTATTAAAATATCTGGCGGCTTGCTTCCGCAAGAGTATATCCTCACTCCCGGTGAAAAGGCAACCTATTCGAGCACGGACAAGGTACTTAAAATAACAAAAGCCGATGTCCATGTGGAAACCGGATGGTGTGACGACTATCTGATATTCGATTCCGAACCTCTGACAGATGTCATCGAAAAGATAGAAAGGTGGTATGGAGTGGAAATCGAACTAAGATGCCCTCAAATCGGGCAAGACCGCTTGTCCGGTTCTTTCCGTCACGAAAGCATACAGAATGTCATCCGGTCATTGAGCCTGCAATACGGATTTAAGTATGAGATACACAAAGATAAGATCACCATTTATTAACCATTTGAAAGGAAGGAGCCTATGAAGCACAACTGATAATGAACTAAAAAACAACCAAAGAATCGCCCAATCCTTTGGTTGTATGTAAGTCGATAAAATTAATCCATTAAACATGAAAAATAGTATCAACTATGAACTACACAAAGTTAATTTATTCCTTTAGAAAAAGGAGGCAGAATCTCCTTATTTTTAGAAACTTTACCATTTTATTTCTTGTGTCAGTTTTACTACCCGCAGGGGTGTTGGCACAGAAAGGAAATATTTCCGTGAACATCAGCAACGGTACGGTGAAGACATTCATAAAGGAGATTGAGAAACAGACCCGATATACGTTTGTCTATCGGAACAATGTGCTCAACGACCAAGCAAAAGTGACTGTCAACTGCAAGAACAAGCCTATTGATCAGGTATTGTCACAAGTATTTACCCCGATGAATATCTCCTGGTCGCTCAATAATAATACCATCGTGCTGGTAAAGAAAGAAGCGCAACAGAAGAAGAGTGAGAAAAAGACCATCAAAGGTACTGTGACCGACGGAAAAGGAGAACCCATCATCGGAGCCAATGTGATACAGGAAGGAGGTGTCGGAACAATCACAGACATTAACGGTAACTTCACCGTCATTGCCGACCCGTCCAAGCCGCTGAACATATCCTACATCGGATATAAGAAAAAAGCTATTCACATCGGAGCTTCCCAAACCATAAACATTGCGCTGGAAGAAGATGCGCACGTCATGGAGGAAGTAATCGTCATCGGATACGGTTCGAAAACCAAACGGGACGTGACCTCTTCCATCGGCACCTACAAACCGGGAGAAATCAATGTCCGCCAGGCATTGGGAGTGGACGAACTTTTACAAGGACGTGTCTCCGGAGTCAACATCACCTCTGCATCCGGTGTACCGGGAAGCAAGAACCGGGTTAGCATCCGAGGAATTGGCTCTATCACGGCTGGCAACGAACCGTTGTATGTGATTGACGGAGTGCCCATCAACAACACTGCGGGCGATACCGGCGCATGGGGCGCACAGTCGATGAACGGTCTGAACGACTTCAACCCCGCCGATGTAGAATCCATACAAATCTTGAAAGATGCCGCTTCTGCCGCCATCTACGGCTCACGTGCTACAAACGGTGTGATTCTCATTACGACCAAGAAGGGAAGCAAAGGTCAGGCAAAAGTGAGCATTGACACCAATGTAGGCTTCTCCAACCTGACAAGAACGGACAAGCTCGATATGGCAGATACGGACCTCTTTCTGGAAGTCCTGAATGAAGCTATTGATAACTATAATCTTCAGACGAACAGTATGCAAAGCCGCATTGATAATCCGGCTCCGGGAAAGGCGCAGACCAACTGGCTTGATCTGGTACTTCGTACAGCGGTCACTTACACGACTACGGCTTCCGTATCCGGTGGCAGTGACAAAACCAATTATTATCTGTCGGCCAACTATAAGCATAACGAAGGAGTGATTATCAATAACCTGCTCAAACGGTACAACCTGAAAGTCAACCTCGACACGGAAATAAAGAAATGGTTGAAAGTGGGTACTTCGCTGAACCTTAGCTATTCGCGCAATAACCGCGTGCCTACCGGCTACAATATCGGAACCAGCGTGATAACCCGCGCCATCGAACAGCGTCCCTGGGACTCACCATACCGTCCCGATGGGGAATATGCCGTAGGCGGAACGGAACTTGCCAATCACAACCCGATACAGGCTCTCAATGAAGAAGATGTATATATCGACAACTACCGCGCCCTCGGTTCATTCTATATGCTGTTCAACATCACGAAAGACCTGAACTTCAAGACAACCCTCGGAGAAGATTTCAACTACAAGGAGGAACATATCTACTATACGGACAAACATCCGTATGGCAACAAGGTGGGTAAGTTGATCGACGGACGGAAATCCTATGCAAGTACCCTGTGGGAGAACGTCCTTACCTATAAGCACTCCTTTGAGGAAGACTTCTCGCTGGACGTCATGCTGGGACACTCCGTACAGAAAGACGTGTCATCCTCATCCGCACAGACGGGTATCGGATTTCCTTCGTCCTCTTTCGATGTGAATTCCGTTGCCGCCGAGTTCGCAGATGTCAGTACGGGACTTTCATCGTTCCTGCTCCAGTCATTCTTCGGTCGGTTGAGCCTGAACTACAAAAACCGTTATCTGCTGACCGGAACGATACGTGCGGACGGGTCGTCCAAGTTTATATCCAGCAACCGTTACGGATACTTCCCGTCCGTCAGCGCCGGATGGAATCTGGGAGAAGAGCCCTGGTGGAAATTCACACAGACGGATGTCAAACTGCGTGCCAGCTGGGGATGTACCGGCAATCAGGGTGGCATCGGCTCTTACGCTTATCAGGCATTGGCAGGCGGCGGCTACAACTACAACGGCGAGAATGGATTGGGGCTGACCACTGCAGGCAACCGCGACCTCAAATGGGAGAAAGCGCAGCAGGGAGATATCGGCGTAGACCTTTCATTCTTCCGGGGAGCCATCACCTTCACCGCAGATGCATTCATCAAGGATACGAAGGACTTGCTTTATCAGAAGCCAACTCCCGCCACATCGGGCTATACAAGCCAAGTATGCAACATCGGTTCCATGCGCAACAAAGGGCTTGAATTCACTTTGGGAGCTAATTTAAGCAAAGGGGCTTTCTCGTGGCATTCGGACTTCAACATCTCTTTCATCAGGAACAAGCTGACCGCTCTCCTCGACAATAACGAGATATTGACAACAAGTTCCATGCATGCCCTCAAAGTCGGCGAGCCGATAGGTTCTTTCTATATGATTAAATGGAAAGGAATTTACCAGTCGGACGATGAAATCCCCGCCAAGATTTACGAACAGGGTGTAAGAGCCGGAGATTGTATCTACGAAGATGTGGACGGCAATGGCGTCATCGACGAGAAAGACAAACAATTTGTAGGATCCGCCAACCCCAAATTCACGGGTGGTTTCAACAATACATTCAAGTACAAAGGATTCGACCTGAGCGTATTCTTTACCTTCTCATCGCGAAACAAGCTCTATGAACTCTGGACGGGCGGACTGCGAATGGGTAACGGCACATGGCCGATACTGAAATCATCCGCCGAATCCCGCTGGACAGGTCCGGGAACGACCAACGAGACCCCGCGCGCCATCTACGGCTACACATGGAACTCTACGAAATTTGTCAACACCCGAATGCTGCACGACGCGTCTTATATCCGGTGCCGCACCGCCTCTATCGGCTACAGCCTGCCCAAGAGTTGGATTAACCGGATACATATCGACAATCTCCGTGTCTATTTCCAAGCCGACAACCTTTTCGTAATCACGAAATGGCCGTACCTGGACCCGGAAGTCAATGTAAGTCTCAGCGCAACCAATATGGGATACGATTACCTCTATCCCTCACAACCGCGCACGTTTACAATAGGTGTAAATCTTAAATTCTAACAGCTATGAAGAATTTTATCATATCGCTAACAACAATCCTATTGGTTTTCGCCACAAGTTGCAACGAAATGGACCAATATCCTCATAATGCAGTATCCAGTGACAATCTGACCGAAGAAGATGCACGCCTGCTGCTTACGGGGCTTTACTTCTATATGCAGAACAAACCGACTGTGAACGGTTATCTCATGCAGGACATCGTAGGCGGGGAACTGGTTCGAGGCGGAGCCACCGGACTGAAAGACCCGGTATTACTGGTGAAAGACCTCGTCACCCCCGAAAGCGGCTTTGTCAGCGGACCATGGGACGGTTTCTACACGGCCCTCTATCAAGTCAACTCACTGATAGTCTCATTGAACAAACTACCCGACACATCTTCAAGAAACGAGATACTGGGAGTGGCAAGTTTCTTCCGCGGGTTACTTTACTACAACCTCGTCAGCCGCTACGGAGAAGTGCCTATTCTCGAAGCTCCCGTTTCCGGTGACATCGCCGCTTCGTCAGAAGCAGAGGGATGGAGTTTTGTAGAAAAGAACTTTCAGACAGCCATCGACTATGCACCTGTGTTTACAGATAAGTACTACGTCTCCAAGCAAGCGGCAAAGGCTTTAATGGCACGTACCAAACTCGCCCAAGGGAAAATGACGGAAGCCGCGAAATTAGCGGAAGAGCTCATCACCGACGCCAACTTCTCATTGGCGGATTTCGACCAGATTTTCCGCGGGAAAGCAAACAGGGAAGTTATTTTCTCATTTGCCAACCTGCTCAATGAATCCAGCGTCAATCTTAGCGCGTCTCTTTATTCGCGTTCTTCTGCCAATGGGGGTAGCTATACATACGCACCGACCACCAAAGTCATGAATATGTTTGAGCCGGATGATAAACGTACCGCCATCTCCATCGACATGCAGGAGACAAATGAAGTCATTAACAAATATCCAGGTGGGGAGGTCACTACCGACCCGATTATCATTACTCGGTTGGGAGAAATGTACCTCATTAGCGCCGAAGCGCAAGGACTTACCAAAGGTCTCGACCGGCTGAATGAATTGCGCAAGTTTCGCGGACTTGCCGCCGTTCATCCCTCAACAGAGAAGGAGTTTATCGATGCGATTCTTCAGGAACGCCGGGTAGAGCTATTGGCAGAAGGATTCCGGTGGTTCGACCTAGTGCGCCTCAACCGGCTGGAAAGTGACCTCGGTTTCGAACACAAGTACAACCGTTTGCCAATTCCGACCAAGGAGAGATCTCTCAACAAACTTCTAAATCAAAATTCATATTGGGCTAACTAAAAAAAATAACGAAGATGATGAAATTATTAAATTACATACAGATTCTGTCTTTCCTGTTGCCGTTTGCATTCTTAAGCTGTTCAAACGATACAGTCAAGGACATTCCCTACACTCCTCAGACCGAGATAGGCAAGAAGTTATTGGCCAACAGCGAGACTGTGGCACGTGTATATACTGATACGAGTTTTGTCGTGGCATTGGGTGTGACGG
>CAKUYM010000067.1 GCA_934716785.1 uncultured Bacteroides sp.
ATATCAGAAGGTCATCATGGAATTATTTATAAATCAGTGTGGACAAGTACTCTTCCGCAAACATTTCATTGGCAACTTCCAACAATTGTTCTGCCGTCAAAGCCTCTATGCGTTTAAAGACAAGCTCGGATGATTCGTACTTATGATAGTGCAAATAGGTTTTCGCCATTCCCAATGCATTATTCTCGAAATTATCGGACGCCACTCCTATTTGTCCGATCAATTGTTTCTTGGCCGCAGCAAGTTGGGAGGAGGTCATCTTCGTGTCACGCATCCGCTTCAGTTCCTTATAAGTCAGCTTCAAGCAAGTGTCCATATCCTCAATATCCGTTCCGAAATAAATACAAAAAGCTCCGGTATCGGTATAAGAAGTAAGGTTGGATTCAACGTTATAAACCAATCCTCTGCGTTCACGAAGAGATACATTCAGCTTGCTGTTCATGCCGGGACCGCCGAGGATGTTATTCAGCAGATAGAGAGCCGTGCGCTTGTCATCATAGGCGTTGTATCCGCGGCTGCCAATCATGACGTGCGCCTGATGCGTATCCTTGGCAATTGTCAGATGTTCGGGTACATAGAGCGGTGGGGGCACACGATGGTTGTTCACCTCTACCGCAGGAATATCCGCCAGATATTTCTGCGCCAAGCGGATTATCTTCTTGAAGTCATATTGTCCCTGAACAAAGAACACCATATTCCCCGGCTGATAAAAACGACGGGTAAACGAAAGGACATCCTCCGTACGGAAACTCCGCAAGAGTTCCGGATTGCCTAAGATATTCCGCCCCAACGGGTGGTTGCGGAATATCATATCTTCAAAATCATCGAATATCAATTCGGAAGGAGTGTCCTCATACGATTGGATTTCGTCAATGATAACCTCCGTCTCCTTCTCTATCTCATGCTGGGGAAAAGTAGAATGAAATACAATATCCCCCAACAGTTCGAGAGCCCGCTCCAAATGCTCGGTCAGGAAAGCGGAATAGACCACCGTCTCTTCCTTATTAGTATAGGCATTCAGGTCGCCCCCTACGTTTTCCATCCGGTTGAGGATATGCCATGCTTTCCGCTTCTCGGTCCCTTTAAAGATAAGGTGCTCCACGAAGTGGGCCATTCCTTGCTCACTCTCCACCTCATCGCGCGTTCCGGCATCAATGGCAAAACCACAATAAGCTACTTTTGAGAGAGTCGGTTCGTGGATAATACGTAAACCATTAGGAAGTGTATATTCGTTAGATTGCATCGTTTTCTACGTCCTTATTGAATTATGCCGCAAAAATACAATAAAACTTATTGCCGTTTATAGAAAATTGCAGATATTTGTGGACAGTAACAGTTACAACGTATATGGAAAAGATAGGAATATTCTGTTCTGCCTCTGAGAACATTGACAAAATGTACTTCGAGAGTGCGCGCCGAATCGGTGAATGGCTGGGGCAGGCAGGCAAAACGTTGGTTTACGGAGGAGCCAATCTCGGACTGATGGAATGCGTGGCCCGTGCCGTGAAAGAAAATGGCGGGAAGGTGATCGGAGTAGTCCCTGCCAAACTGGAAGAGAGAGGTAGTGTAAGCACTTTCTTGGATGAGGTGATTCATACCCGCAACTTGAGTGACCGGAAAGATGTGATGACCGAGAAATCGGACATACTGGTGGCACTGTCGGGCGGTGTAGGTACATTGGACGAGATATTCCACGTGATAGCCGCAGCCTCCATCGGATACCATCAGAAGAAAGTGGTCTTTTACAACGAATACGGTTTCTACGACGAACTGTTGAAAACACTCAAGACATTAGAGGAGAAAGGATTTGCCCGTCAGCCTTTGTCCACTTATTACGAGATAGCAAATACCCTGGAAGAACTAAAAGCAAAAATAAACTGATTTATGATAGACTCCATTAAACAAATTTTGCAACAGGAAGCACAAGCCGTGCTCAACATCCCTGTAACAGACGCTTATGAGAAAGCCGTACAACTGATTGTAGAACAAGTGCATCAGAAAAAGGGGAAACTGGTAACTTCTGGTATGGGAAAAGCCGGACAGATTGCCATGAATATCGCTACCACTTTCTGCTCTACCGGCATTCCGTCCGTTTTCCTGCATCCCAGCGAGGCACAGCACGGTGATTTGGGCATCTTGCAGCAAAACGATCTGCTCTTGCTTATCTCTAATTCAGGCAAGACGCGCGAAATCGTTGAGCTGACACGCCTTGCCCATAATCTGGATCCGGACTTGAAGTTTATCGTCATCACAGGAAATCCCGACAGCCCGCTGGCGAATGAATCGGATGTGTGCCTGAGCACCGGCAAGCCGGCTGAGGTTTGTGTATTGGGCATGACGCCTACCACCTCGACCACTGCCATGACCGTGATCGGTGACATATTGGTGGTGGAGACCATGAAGAAGACCGGATTCACCATAGAAGAATATTCTAAACGCCATCACGGTGGGTATCTGGGAGAAAAATCAAGGTCACTATGCGAAAAGTAATCGGCATCGGAGAAACAATCCTCGACATCATCTTTCGAGGCGACCAGCCTTCCGCAGCCGTGCCGGGAGGCTCCGTGTTCAACGGCATCGTATCTCTGGGGAGGATGGGCGTAAATGTCGGTTTCATCAGCGAAACCGGCAATGACCGTGTGGGAAATATCATCCTGCAGTTCATGCGCGAGAACAATATCCCGACAGACCATGTGAATGTATTTCCCGACGGGAAATCACCGGTATCTCTTGCATTTCTCAATGAGCAGAGTGATGCCGAATACATCTTCTATAAGGATTATCCCAAGCAGCGTCTCGATGTCTTGTTTCCCAAACTGGAGGAGGACGATATTGTAATGATAGGCTCTTACTATGCCCTGAATCCGGTGCTGCGGGACAAAATCCTCGAACTGCTCGACCAAGCACGTGACAAGAGAGCTATCGTATACTATGACCCTAACTTCCGCTCTTCGCACAAGAATGAAGCGATGAAACTGGCTCCGACTATCATCGAGAATCTGGAGTATGCGGATATCGTGCGCGGCTCATTGGAAGACTTCTTCTATATGTATGGCATGCAGGACGCTGACAAGATATATAAGGATAAAATCAAATTCTACTGTCCGCAATTTATCTGCACTGCCGGTGGAGAGAAGGTATCGCTGCGCACCAATACGGTCAGCAAAGATTATCCGATAGAACCGTTGGAAGCGGTCAGCACCATCGGAGCGGGTGATAACTTCAATGCAGGGCTGATTTACGGGCTACTTAAATATGATGTCCGCTACCGTGACTTGAATAACCTGAACGAGGAAGTATGGGATAAGGTTATCCAATGCGGGAAAGACTTTGCAGCCGAAGTGTGCCGCAGTTTCAGCAATTCCGTTTCGGTAGAGTTTGCACAGAGGTACAAGCTTTGAATGCGGAGGTACATACTTTGAATACGGAAGTGCATGCTTTGAATACGGAAGTGCATGCTCTGAATACGGAAATGCATGAGTTTGTATTGAAAAAAAGGGCTCTTGCTAAAGAAATAGAGCAGTTGCGTGGCATTCTGCAGGAATTAATTGCGAATCGTACCAAGTAATTCGTAATTATTCTCTATCTTTGCATCCGAAATAAAAGATATACAGAGATTTAATGAAGACATTTGAAGAGCTTGGCGTTTCTCCGGAGATACGTAGAGCAATTGAAGAAATGGGATATGAGAGTCCCATGCCGGTACAAGAGGAAGTGATTCCGTACCTTTTAGGAGAAAATAATGATGTAGTAGCTCTTGCACAGACAGGAACAGGTAAAACAGCCGCATTCGGTCTGCCCTTGCTCCAGCAGATTGACGTAAAGAACAGAATCCCACAATCGCTTATCCTCTGCCCTACCCGTGAGCTTTGCCTACAGATAGCGGGAGATTTGAATGATTATTCCAAATACATTGACGGCCTGAAAGTATTGCCGGTATACGGAGGTTCTTCCATCGACAGCCAGATACGCAGCCTGAAACGGGGTGTGCATATCATTGTTGCCACACCGGGACGCTTGCTGGACTTGATGGAGCGCAAGACCGTATCCTTGTCCACCATCCGCAACGTGGTGATGGACGAAGCGGACGAGATGCTGAACATGGGATTTACGGACAGCATCAATGCGATTCTTGCCGATGTGCCGCAGGAGCGCAACACATTGCTTTTCTCGGCAACGATGAGTCCGGAGATTGCACGTATCTCAAAGAAGTATCTGCGAGATGCCAAAGAGATCACCATCGGCCGTAAAAATGAGAGTACCAACAGCGTAAAACACGTGGTCTACACCGTACAGGCTAAAGACAAATACGAAGCCTTAAAACGTATCGTTGATTACTACCCGCAAATATACGGTATCATTTTCTGCCGCACCCGTAAGGAGACGCAGGAGATTGCCGACAAGCTGATGCAGGAGGGCTATAATGCCGACTCTCTGCATGGCGAACTTTCGCAGGCGCAACGGGATGCCGTCATGCAGAAGTTCCGCATCCGCAACCTGCAACTGCTTGTTGCCACGGACGTAGCAGCCCGCGGACTGGATGTGGACGACTTGACTCACGTCATCAACTACGGACTGCCGGATGACACGGAAAGCTACACCCACCGTAGCGGTCGTACGGGGCGTGCCGGAAAAACCGGTACTTCCATCGCTATCATCAATCTCCGCGAAAGAGGGAAGCTGAGAGAGATAGAACGAATCATCGGCAAGAAGTTTATCGCAGGAGAGATACCGACTGCAGCAGGCATTTGCCAGAAGCAGTTGATTAAGGTAATTGACGACCTTGAGAAAGTAAAGGTAAACGAAGAAGATATTGCTGAGTTCATGCCGGAAATCTATCGCAAGTTGGAATGGTTGAGCAAAGAAGACTTAATCAAGCGAATGGTTTCGCATGAGTTCAACCGCTTCGCGGAATATTACCGTCACCGTCCGGAAATAGAACAGCCTACCAATGAAGGCCGCGGCGAACGTGCCGGAAGAGGCGACCGTAAAGAGGGCGGTTTCGAGAAGAGAAGTCGGAAAGCTGCTCCGGGTTTCAACCGCCTGTTTATCAATTTAGGTAAAACAGACAGTTTCTTTCCCAGTGACCTTATCAGTTTGCTGAACAGCAATACTCGCGGACGCATCGAATTGGGACGCATCGACCTGATGCAGAACTTCTCGTTCTTTGAAGTTCCTGAGGAAGAAACAGCCACCGTCATGAAGGCCCTAAACCGTGCCAAATGGAATAATCGCAAGGTAGTTGTGGAAGTTTCCAACGAGGATGGCGGGAAAGGACGTGAAAACGGTCCGGGTGAACGTAAGGGTGGCAAACGGTTCGGCAAAGGAGAAGAACGTGCGCCACGCCATGAGAATAAAGACAGAAAGTCCAAGGATAGTGCAACCAGAGATTCAAAACCCGCCAAATCCGGCAAGAAAGAGAAACCAAGCCGTGCTGAGCGCGGATATGCAGACGCACGCGGTCCGAAAAAGAAAGACGACTGGCAGGCTTTTTTCAAGGACCAGGAACCTGACTTCAGTGAAGAAGGATGGGCACGCAGAAAGCCGAAGAATAAGTAAAAGATTCAACGTAACACATACTATTCCCTTTTGAGGGAATAGTCATTTCCCCGAAAAGCACTCTTTTCCATTCTATGAGAAAGAGTGCTTTTTGTATAAATGCCTGCCATATTCTGATTCGAAAGGCATAAAAGGTATCCATATCCACGACAGATCTATCTCAATTTACGCCACATATCCGCAAGCATACATTAATGTCATGAAAACAGACAGATTTTAGTCAGTTCCCCTCTAACTTTGTGCGTAGAAGCGCAACACTTGGCAACAAGTGAAGTGTTATAACAATGAACTCAATCAAATATTAAGGTAGTAAAGATTACAGGAAAACCACAAACAGGTAGTAGAGGTGCAAACCGCTACCTGTTTTTTACAGAGAAAAACATGGAAATACGAATAATGAGTAAATCAAGCATGATGATTTCTTTTAAGAGACTTCTCAGCTTATTAGTATGCACGCTGATAATGACGGGGTGCAGCACTGAGAAACCGGCAAACTCAAACCAAAATCTCACTTTAATGCGAGCCAAACAGACATTGGACTCTTTGTATCTTAATTATTCCATTGACGGAACATGTCTGCTACGTGAGAATTGCCCCAATAATACATCCAGAAAATATTCATACCTATGGCCTTATGCCGGCACGTTTTCAGCTGTAAATGCCCTGTTTACTGCCACGAAAGACACAGCCTATAAAGCAATGCTCGACCATAAAGTATTAGTGGGTCTGGAAGAATATTTTGATCCTCAAAGAACACCCGCAGCTTACGCCTCCTATATTTGCAGCCTCAGGCAGTCCGACCGTTTCTATGACGACAACATTTGGGTAGGTATAAATTTTATCTCTACCTATCTGCTCACTCAGGATACGAAATACTTGCAGAAAGCGCTATTGATATGGAATTTTGTAGAAAGCGGCACCGATAATAAGTTAGGCGGAGGCACTTATTGGTGTGAAGAAAGTAAGAATACTAAAAACACTTGTTCAAATGCCCCCGGGGTTGTTTTTGCCTTAAAATTGTTTCAAGCGACTCAAGACAGCACCTATCTTGCGGAAGGTCAAAATCGATATGAATGGACAAAGGCACATCTCCAAGACCCTGCCGACTATTTATATTTTGACCGCATAAACTTGAACGGGGAAATAGATAAGGCCAAATATGCCTACAATAGCGGACAAATGATGCAAGCGGCAGCTTTATTATATCAGCTTACCGGCAAACAAGACTATCTGATCGATGCTCGAAATATCGCAAAAGCATGTTATGATTATTTCTTTATTAACTATACTTCCGAATCCGAGAAAACCTTCAAACTACTAAAAAAAGGCGATATCTGGTTCACTGCAGTTATGCTAAGAGGCTTTATCGAACTGTATCGAATAGACAACAACAAGGTTTATCTGAAATCTTTCAATGAAAGTCTGGACTATGCCTGGGAGCATGCACGGGATAAGGACGGACTGTTCAATACAGACTTCAGTGGAAAGACTCAAGACGACAAAAGATGGTTATTGACACAAGCAGCTATGGTAGAGATGTATGCTTTGCTTGCAGCAGCCAAATAACCGATTACTTTGATAACCTCATTTGTAAACATTACATTTAAATTTAATAACATGATCAGATTCTTTTTTGCATTGCTTGCATTTTCCATTTGTACAAGCAGCAGTTTCGGACAAAAAAAACAAGAGCTAACTTCTCCTGACGGGAATATACGCATTTCCATAAACGCGAAAGGAGAACTTTCTTACAACGTTGCCTACCAAGAAGAGGTTTTATTAGAAAATTGCCAGCTTGGAATGCAGATTAATGAGAGAAAGTTAGGCAATAGCCTTCAATTGAAAAGTGTAAAACGTCAAAGGAATAAGGAAGTTTTAAAGCCCATAGTTCCTTTCAAATTCTCTGCTATAGAGAATGAATATAACCAACTTATTTTAAAGTTCGGGGGGAATTATTCAGTTGAATTTCGTGCCTACAATGACGGTATGGCCTATCGTTTTATCACAAACGCCAAAGGGGATGTAGAAGTAAAGGACGAAACTCTTACAATGAGTTTTCCTAACGAGTACCTGTTGCACATACAACAAGTCGGTCGTTTCAAAACAGCTTACGAAGAATCTTATACACACATAAAAAGCAATGAATGGAAAGAAGGTGATAAAATGGTCACTATGCCTGTATTAATTGATACTCAGAAAGATTATAAGATACTTATTAGCGAGTCTGCATTGACAGACTATCCGGCAACATTCTTCAAGAGTACCGGCAATGGCTTGTGTGCAGTTCATCCTAAACAACCGATAGAATTCGGAGAAGATGGTGACCGTAGCCAAAAAATAATGAAAGAGGCAGACTACATTGCAAAAACCAATGGGAACCGCAGTTTTCCTTGGCGCTATTTTGTAATCAGTAAAGAAGATGGGCAACTGATTGAAAACACAATGACAGCTCGGTTGGCCGAGAAGAGCCAAATAGCTGATCCCTCATGGATTAAGCCGGGAGTAACAACTTGGGAATGGTGGAATGGTGCCACTCCTTATGGTCAAGATGTGGATTTTGTGGCCGGATGTAATACCGAAACTTATAAATATTTTGTTGATTTCGCCTCCAAGTACGGCATCCCTTATGTCCTTTTAGATGAAGGATGGGCTAAGAGCACACGTGATCCTTATACCCCAAACCCGCATCTTGATCTCCAAGAATTGATCCGTTACGGCAAAGAGAAAAATGTGGATATCATTCTTTGGCTGACCTGGTTAACTGTAGAGAACAACTTCGATCTTTTTGCCACCTATGAGAAATGGGGAGTGAAAGGAGTAAAAATTGATTTTATGGATCGCAGCGACCAATGGATGGTTAACTACTACGAAAGAGTGGCGAAAAAGGCAGCCGAACATCATCTGTTTGTTGACTTCCACGGTTCTTTCAAACCGGCTGGTCTGGAGTACAAATATCCCAATGTACTGTCATACGAAGGTGTGAGAGGTATGGAGCAAATGGGTGGTTGCCGTCCCGATAATAGTGTATATTTCCCCTTCATACGTAATGCCGTAGGTCCTATGGACTACACGCCGGGAGCCATGCTCGATTATCAACCGGAATGCTACCGTGCCGATCGTCCCAATTCGGGAAGTATTGGTACCCGCGCTTATCAAATGGGACTTTTCGTACTTTTTGAGACAGGTATTCAAATGATGGCAGACAATCCTACCTTATACTACCAAAACGATGACTGTACAAAGTTTATAGCTAATATACCCCTCGCTACAGACGAGACCGTATCTCTTGCAGCAAAAGTGGGTGAATATGCCATTGTGGCAAAACGTAAAGGGAATAAATGGTACATTGGTGGTATGACTAACAATCAGATGCAAGAACGTACATTCGATTTGTCCTTGGATTTTCTGGAAAACGGAAAAAGCTATCGTATGACCTCATTTGAAGACGGTTCTAACGCCAACCGCCAAGCAATGCACTACTACAAGAAAGAAACTTCTGTTAAAAAAGGACAAACCATTCGGGTTAAAATGGCTCGCAATGGTGGTTTTGCAGCAGTATTAGAAACATTATAAAACAAATGCCCAATACTATATACTATATAAACTATGAATAAAAAGACTCTTATAGGAACTGTATTATTATCCGTACTTTCCACTAATGAAATATTGGCAGCAGACTACATAACCCCTGAAGTCAAAGAGATTGTTGCCGTTTGCGATAATATACACCAGTACAATAGCAATCGTCCGGAAAAGAAAGACAGGCTGTTCATATCTGACGCTATTGAGAAGAAAATTCGGGAAGTAAAGAAAATGCTGACCAACCCTTATTTGGCCTGGATGTTCGAGAACTGCTTCCCCAATACATTGGATACGACCGTACACTACCGGAAGACTGATGGTGATGATGACACCTTTGTATATACAGGAGATATTCATGCAATGTGGCTGCGCGACTCCGGTGCGCAAGTGTGGCCCTACGTACAATTTGCCAACGAAGATCCCAAACTGAAGAAAATGTTACGGGGAGTGATATTAAGGCAATTCAAATGCATCAATATCGACCCCTATGCCAACGCTTTCAATGATGGTCCCGTTGGTGGCAACTGGATGAGTGATCTGACAGATATGAAACCCGAACTGCACGAGCGCAAGTATGAGATCGACTCATTATGTTATCCTTTACGCTTGGCTTATCACTATTGGCAGATAACCGGCGATGCATCCATCTTTGATACTGAATGGATCAATGCCATTAAGAATATCTTAAAGACTTTCAAGGAGCAGCAACGCAAAGACGGTCCCGGTCCATATAAATTCCAACGCCGCACAGAGCGTCAACTTGACACTATGTCAAATAACGGTTACGGCCATCCGGTAAACCCTGTAGGTTTGATTGTTTCTTCTTTCCGTCCGTCGGATGATGCTTGCACATATCAGTTCTTGATTCCATCGAATTTCTTTGCGGTAACTTCTTTGCGCAAAGCATCGGATATCCTTGTAAAGGTCAACAAAAATGAAGCGTTGGCAAAAGAATGTGCAGATTTGGCAAATGAGGTAGAAACAGCATTACGAAAATATGCGACCTTCAATCATCCTAAATACGGCACTATTTATGCATTCGAAATAGATGGTTTCGGCAATCAGCTCTTTATGGATGACGCCAATGTGCCCAGTTTGTTGGCAATGCCTTATTTAGGTGATGTTGATGTGAACGATCCTATTTATCAGAATACCCGCCGTTTTGTTTGGAGTGAGGACAATCCCTATTTTTTCAAGGGAACGGCAGGCGAAGGCATTGGTGGTCCACATATCGGTTACGACATGGTTTGGCCTATGAGCATTATGATGAAAGCGTTTACAAGCCAAGACAATTCCGAAATAGAGAAATGTATCAAGATGCTGATGGCAACTGATGCAGGTACCGGATTTATGCATGAATCATTCCATAAGAATGACCCAAAGAATTTCACTCGTGCTTGGTTTGCTTGGCAAAACACATTGTTTGGAGAACTCATTCTGAAGTTGATTGATGATGGTAAGCTGGACATACTGAATAACATAAAATAATCACCGAAAATTCATTCAGAGAGAAATAATGATAAAAGTAGAGAATATGAGATACTTTTTGATTATGCTATTTTCCCTTTGCTCCATTGGGCAGCTTAGAGCCGAAACTGTTCCGGGAAATACACAGGCAACAGGGAACAATATGGTAGACTTGACAGAAAAACCATCAACTTACTGGCAAGAGATGGCAGACGGAATGGCGCAAGCTCTTATCAAACACTTCTGGGGTGCTAATTTTAAAGGATACGAAGATCGTTACTACTTCAATTATGGCAGCGACCTTTCCAACATGACTACCAATCATTATTGGCCGCAAGCGCATGCGATGGATGTATTGGTAGATGCCTATATGCGTACCGGTGCCAAACGGTATAAAGAACTTTTTCCATTGTGGTGGGAAGGGGCTCCCAAATACAATTTTGCTGGAAAAATGAATCCTAAGGATGCTTGGTGGAATGTATTTGTAGACGATATGGAATGGATTGTACTGGCACAAATCCGAATGTTTGAAGGTACAGATAATGCGATGTATATCAATAAAGCCCGTCAAATGTATGATGACTGGATTTGGCCGACTTGGGGACCCGAGGATGAAGCGCCTTGGTATGGCGGTATCACCTGGAAGACTGATGTATCAAAGTCAAAGAATGCCTGTTCCAATGGTCCGGCTGCTTTGATTGCAGCCCGCCTTTACAACTTCTATGATAGAGCCAAATTCAAGAGTGGGAAAAATAAAAACGCCTACCTGAACGAAGCCATCAAGATTTATACATGGGAAAAGAATTACTTGTTTGACCGCAAGAATGGAGCGGTTTATGACAATATCAATATCCATGGGGAAATTCAGAAAAAATGGATATTTACTTATAACATAGGAACTTTCTTAGGCGCTGCCCACGAGCTCTACAAGATAACAGGTGATAAACAATATTTGGACGATGCTGTATTGGCCTCCGATTTTGTGATCAACAGTTTATCGAAGAACGGCATACTCCCCGATGCAACTTCCGGCGATGGCGGATTATTTCATGGCATCTTTTTCCGCTATTTTGTGAAATTAGTGAATGAAGAGGCATTGGCAGTCGATACTCGCAAGAAGTTCCATGATTACCTGACTAACTTATCGACCGTTATGGCAGAGCAAGGTGTGAACCATAAAACGATGCTGTATAACGGACGATGGCAGAAAGCTCCGGCTGACGATGAGCCAGTCTGCCTGACACCGCACCTGACCGGTTGCATGTTAATGGAAGCGATGTGTATACTAAAACCATTATAAAACAAAATAATCATGAAAATAAAAAAGTCAATCCGCACACTGTTCTTTTTCGTGGCATTGTGCTCTTGCGCCTCTCATCAGGACAAACCGATTTCACTAATACCCGACATACCGACAAAGGCCCCCGACTATTTTTGTACTTGGAATGTACAGGGCTATCAAACCAGCTACACAAGTTCTCAAGATATGCGGGCTGTCATCAATGAACGGAGCATGTTTGGGACAGGTAATTGGGAAGGCTGGATAGAGTTCTTCCCCAAAATTCGTGCCGACCTATATTTTGTGATGGACGACTCATGGGACATTCCGCAAGACGTCAATACTAAGCCCAACAAGTATTTGGGACTGGTGGAACTGGACAACACTCGTTTTCCATCATTTACAGGCACACCTTCTGAACGTCTTGCCAAGCTGAACAAAAAAGTGAAATCTTATGGTTGGAAGGGAGTCGGCGGATGGATCTGTGCGCAAGAATCTGAAGTTGCAGAAAATCACAACTCCATTGACGCATATTGGACAGAGCGTTTAAAAGCTGCTCATGAAGCCGGTTTTGATTATTGGAAAGTGGATTGGGGCATACAAAGCCGCAACGATGAATGGCGTAAAAACCTGACGCGCTTGGGACGTATCCATGCTCCTAACCTTTACATAGAACATGCCATGAAGAATGAGTACATTGAATTCAGCGATGTGTTCCGTACTTATGATGTCGAAAATATTATCGCTACACCTGTCACCATTCAACGAGTAGCCAATCTTTTGCCTTATGCCGCCCAAGATGGTGCAAAAGGTATCATCAACTGCGAAGACGAACCCCTCATTGCAGTGGGACTGGGTTGCGCCATCGGTGTAATGCGCCATCCTTATAATGGGAAACTTCCCAACGGTAAGCAAGATCATTCCTTTCCTCCTGTAGGACGCAACTATAAGAACCGCTTGGATGAGGTGGTACGAAGTGTACGTTGGCATCGCATTGCAGAACCGTTCGGAGTAGCAAACGATGCATACATTGATTCCGTACTATTGGATGACTACTGGGAAGTGCAGGCAGATGAGACATGGGCTAAACGCAATATAGGTGATGTAGTACGAGAGTCAGCTCCTGCCCGTATCAGCCGCAATATGCCCTTACCTGAAGTTACTGCCGCTCATACAAATGAAATTCCCTACGTAATGGCTTCCAGATACCACAATGGTGCCACAGCCATTGTAACGACAGAACGTACTTTAGGGCGCAAATGTGTTTTGAATCCCGTTGTTGTAACAGTGCAAATGGAGGACTTATACAAACCTGTCGGCATTTTCGGCAAGTATGAGCGCTTGATTCTTAGCTTTGCCGAGAAAATAGATCCGGCTACCATCAAAGTGTTTGGGCAGGATTTAGCTGGTGACTACGCTACTGAAATAACCGATCGTCTAATGATAAAAGACAATCAAATAACAGTTCCCGGAGAATTGATTGAGAAAGTAGGTTTAATGAATGCGACTAAAGGAGACGAATCATTACCCGGTATGGTATTGCAAGTTTTCAACAAATAAAAAATCATTGTCTATAGCTCATGAATATCAGAATACGTTTATTCATCATAATGTCATTTGCTTTTGTCGTAGCGACGAAAGCAAATGATATAAGAATTACTCAATCCGAGCAATCGGACGAAGTGAGTACACAACTCTTTCAACAAGCGATAGACCAATGCTCAGCCACAGGAGGCGGGCAAATATACGTTGCCGCCGGCACCTATACGGTTGGTGCTTTGAAAATGAAGAGTGGCGTAGAGCTACACCTCAGCCAAGGCGTACTACTGAAAGGGAGCGTTAACCATCCGGAAGACTACAAAGCCGGACGTGGTATTATCACAGCCAAAGATGTGGAAAATATTGCAGTGACAGGACTTGGCGTCATCGACGGGCAAGGTTTTCACAATAATTTCCAACGCTACGGCAATAATCAAGGTAACCGGCCTCATGCCATATTCATGGAAAATTGCCGGAATGTAACTATCCGAGATATCCATATCAGAAATGCCGCCTGGTGGACAGTAAGACTCTTCCGGTGTGATGGAGTAGCCATCGACCATGTAAACATCTATAGCCATTCCATCGTCAACAATGACGGACTGGACATAGACAGCCGGAATGTAACCATTTCTAATTGTCGCATTGACTCGGATGATGACGGCATTTGCCTAAAGAGCGACGACCCCGACTTTATGCCGGAAAATATAGTTGTCACCAATTGTATCATCGGTTCCAATTGCAACCCTATCAAACTGGGTACTTCTTCATATTGTGGCTTCCGTAATGTAACGTTCTCCAATATCGTAATTTTACCGCCCACGGAAAGTAATGTATGGGATTGGTCCAAGAATACCGTGAAGTACAGAAAGGACAACTCACAGGACTTGCCGGCATCGCAGTGGAAGCTGTAGACGGAGGACATATAGAAAACTTGCTGTTTAACAATATCAGCATGACAGGAGTAATTACTCCCATCTTTGTCTGTCTGAACAAACGCAATGGCATCGGTTCGATAAAGAATGTGGTATTCTCCAATATCACCGCAAAGGCCTATGGCATTATACCCTCACTCATCTCTTCTATTCCAGGAGAGTACATTGACGGAATCACGCTACGGGATATCGTTGTAGAGCACGTGGGTAAAGGCGCATCGGAAGATGCACAAACATCTTTAAAGGAAAATTTGAACGGTTACCCGGAAAATCGTATGTATGGTAAAACAAATCCTGCTTGCGGACTCTATATACGTCATGCCAGAAATATTACCATTGACAATTTCCAAGTACATTTACAGCATGCCGATGCCCGCCCTACCGTAGTAATGGAAGACGTACAAGATGTATTGATTGACAAGCTGAAAGATGTCTCCATACAAAAGCCGGAGACTCTGACACGCATGATAAATTGCCAGAATATATTATTCAGGAATTCCAATACAGGTGCATCGGCTCCCACTACATTCCTGAAACTCGAAGGAGAATCAACCGCCAATGTCCGCTGTGAATTTCCCGTAAAAAAATATGTTGTAAAAGGGAAAGAAGTGGCTACCAAGGCAGTGGTTGAATATTAATGTTCCCCATAAGACCAAGACAAAAAGTTATGAAAAGAATATTTTATAAACACACATATCGTTTTTTAGTATTTACTGTAGCAAATCTTCTTGCACAGATTCTTTTTGCCAAAGATGTTACAATTACAGATTTTGGCGCTATTGCCGATTCTACTACCCTCAACACGGCAGCCATTCAGAAAGCCATAGACACTTGTGCCGAGACTGGCGGAGGGACTGTTACAGTCCCATCGGGCATCTTCCTGACAGGAGCCATCAACCTGCGTAGCCATGTTGAACTTTACCTCAACCGGGGTGCAGTAATCCGTGGGAGCCTGCGCATCCCCGAAGATTATCCTCAACGTGCCTTGATATATGCAGAGAATATCGAAGACGCAGGCATCTCTGGCAACGGTATCATTGACGGATATTCCAATCATCCTTCTTACAAAGAACGCTTCCGGGTAAACGATGGTAAGCGTCCCCGCGGCATCTTTTTCAATCGCTGCAAAAAGATATCGTTGCGTAACATTCAAATTCGTAATGCCGGTAGTTGGACAGTGCGTCTTTTGGGCTGCGACGGTGTAAATATCGACGGAATCTCTATCTATTGCTTGACACAAGGCAACAATGACGGCATCGACGTAGACGCCCGTAATGTCACAATATCCAACTGCAACATTTCATGTGATGACGATGGAATCTGCCTGAAGAGTGATTTGCCCGACTTCTTGCCGGAGAATATCACGGTCACCAATTGTGTGATTGCCTCCAATTCCTGACTTTATCATTGCGTCACCCCACTCATCATTTCACCCACTCATCGGTGTCAATGAGGTATGCTATGTTCCT
>CAKUYM010000068.1 GCA_934716785.1 uncultured Bacteroides sp.
TCCGTACACCCTTCTCTCGATGAAGTGAGGATTCTCTTCAAAGTTATTGTCTTTTCCATGTTCCAATACAAACAATCCTCCTTCTTTGAGAAGATTATTCTGGAAGATAAGTTCGGGAATTGTTTCCAGCTCTTTTAAGGCGTAAGGCGGATCGGCAAAGATAAAGTCGAACTGTTCGTGGCAGTTCTTTATGAATTTAAATACATCCCCCCTTATCGGCAGGCATTTATCCGTCTGCACTTCCTTCATGATTTTGGTGATAAATGAATGGTGAGCAGGTTCTTTTTCGATGCTGATAACACGGTCGCATCCCCGTGAGACAAGCTCGATGCTTATGCTTCCGGTTCCGGCAAACAGGTCAAGCGCAGTTATTCCTTCTTCGAAATCAATATAGTTATTGAGTACGTTGAACAGATTTTCTTTGGCAAAATCCGTTGTGGGGCGTGCTTTGAATGTTCGTGGCACGTCGAATCTTCTTCGTTTGTATATACCGCTGATTACTCGCATGTTAATAAGGCTTGCATGTCAATATTAGTGGCAGGATTCATTATGAATACCTGTAAGATGAATTTTTTCAGTTCATTCATCAGAACTTCTTTATCCGGAAGTGCTCCGGTGAGGTGCAACTCATCCCGTTTCTGGTCAAACTCCAGTTGCTTCCATACATACAGCAGATAGTAGATACGATCTTCGGTCTGCGTGCACTCGAAGGAGTTGGCAAGAAGGAGACGTCCCTTTTCAAAGCAATAGATGTCAATGCCTTCCCGGCGTATGGAAGCATACATCTTTTTGCTGTTTCCCAACCTGCTTTTGACGGAGAAGTAGTCAATGAGCGGAGTCGACTGCGAATAGAAATGCGCTTCGGGGTACTGCTCCTTAAGGAATGTATATGCACTTTTGTCTATACCGAAGACGATGACTACATTATTCTTCTGTAGAATATTGTGATGCACCGCCTCGTTTTCCCGTTTCTGGTGGTTGTGATAAAATAAGAGCTCCGCCTGTTCCTCTTCAAACAATTCCAACGGTACAATCGTGAACCGCTTGTCGGCAATCATAATATTCACCCGTTTGTAAGGATGGTTTAAGAACTCCGATTCGTGGAAAACGGTTTTGAGATTGGCGGTGAGGGATAGAGAAGGATCTATCTCCTTTTCGATGATTGACAAGGAGTCATCATGAATAGGGTTGTAGATAGAAAAAGAAAATCCATCCGTACTAAGACGGATGGATAAAGTATATTGTTTTGATTTAGTAAAATCAATCATTATTCCCAGTTACCGGCACCGTTGTTCGGAGTATCGATAGAACCTACCATCAAACCGCAGTATCTGCCTAATTTGCTCTGAACATCTTTCAAGTTAATGATTTCTTGTCTGTCAAGTCCGCCCAAGTAAGTTTCGTACGGAGCTTTTACCTCGTACAAGTATACCGGAGCACCAGATTTTGCAGTATCGTTTCTAACATTCATTTCGAACTCTGCACCATTTCCGTGAGGAATGTATCTCATAGAGTCCGGGTTGAATCCTTTCGGGAAAACAGTATCCATAACGGCTACCCACATGGTATCACGTTTGAAGTTTTCCAATCCCCATTTCTTTACTTCGTCATACTTGCCGGTCTTTTTTGCCTTCTCGATGATAGCCATAGCTTTCTTTTCAGTCAGACCGTCTTCCAGTTGCTTATCAGTCAACTGTCCGATTTTCATAACGAACGGCAACTTCTGATTCTTTACGAAGTCAATCAGTGTGTCAAACTTGTCCGTGTACATTCCATGATGAAGTGTACGGTACTCCTGCTGTGCCTTGCGGATGTCAATCAAGCGGGCAATGACAGCTTTCTCTCTGTCTTTTTTTGCGTTTTCAAAATTGATAGGACCCATGATACTGGTGTAGCAGATGTAAACAAGTGCAACAGCACAGAGTGCTAATACAATATTAAATACTGTTTTCATGATAAATTATGTTTTTTAGTTGTTATATTCGCATCGCAAAAATAGAATAAATTAATTTAAATACGATAGTTCGGAGAACTTTTTTCTCGTACAAAAATGATAAATAACTATTTAGAAAGGCAAATTAAGGAAAATTTTCCTTACCAACCAACTTTAGAGCAGGAAATTGCTGTAAAATCTCTCTCAGAGTTTCTTTTGTCCACTCTGGCAGACGAAGTTTTTGTCCTCAGAGGCTATGCCGGTACCGGTAAGACATCTTTGGTGGGGGCATTGGTAAAAACGATGGACCAGTTGCAGCAAAAGTCTGTTTTGTTGGCTCCTACGGGTCGTGCGGCGAAAGTCTTTTCGACCTATTCGGGGCATCCTGCCTTTACCATTCATAAAAAAATATACAGGCAGCAATCCTTTTCCAAT
Organism: uncultured Bacteroides sp.; assembly: GCA_934716785.1. Classification (GTDB taxonomy): domain Bacteria; phylum Bacteroidota; class Bacteroidia; order Bacteroidales; family Bacteroidaceae; genus Bacteroides. Next base: position 2,369 of record CAKUYM010000068.1, read on the forward strand.
GAGCTGAACAATTTTTCGATCAATGATAACTTATCCACGAATACGTTATTTATTGTTGACGAGGCTTCCATGATTTCCAATGAAGGGCTGTCCGGCAGTGTGTTCGGCACGGGGCGCTTGTTGGACGACCTGATACAGTTCGTGTATTCGGGGCAGGGCTGTCGTCTTTTATTGATGGGCGATACGGCGCAGCTTCCTCCGGTAGGAGAGGAGTTGAGCCCGGCGTTGTTCAGTGACGCTTTAAAGGGATATGGCCTTGAAGTCCGTGAGGTGGATTTGACTCAGGTTGTCCGTCAGGTTCAGGAGTCCGGAATCTTGTGGAATGCTACGCAGTTGCGACAATTGATTGCGGAAGACGAATGCTACTCTTTGCCCAAGATAAAAATTACCGGCTTTCCCGACATAAAGGTGGTGCCGGGCACGGAACTGATCGAAGAACTGAACAGTTGCTATGACCATGACGGAATGGATGAAACGATTGTGATTTGCCGTTCCAACAAACGGGCAAACTTATATAATAATGGTATACGTGCGCAGATTCTTTGGCGTGAGGATGAATTGAACACGGGAGACATGCTGATGGTTGCCAAGAATAATTATTATTGGACGGAGAAGTATAAAGAGATGGACTTCATAGCCAATGGCGAGATAGCTGTTGTCCGCCGTGTTCGTCGTACTCGCGAGATGTACGGCTTCCGTTTTGCGGAAGTCACTCTCCGTTTTCCCGATCAGAATGATTTCGAATTGGATGCCAACCTGCTGCTTGATACCTTACATTCGGACTCGCCGGCACTGCCCAAAGCGGATAATGACCGGTTGTTCTATGCGGTGCTCGAAGATTATATCGATATTCCCAACAAGCGCGACCGGATGAAGAAAATGAAGGCCGATCCTCATTACAATGCTTTGCAAGTAAAATACGCCTATGCGGTGACCTGTCATAAAGCACAAGGCGGACAGTGGCAGAATGTGTTCTTGGATCAGGGATATATGACGGACGAGTATTTGACTCCCGATTATTTCCGTTGGCTGTATACGGCATTCACCCGTGCGACGAAGACGTTGTATCTGGTCAATTATCCCAAGGAATAGGTAGAATAGATAAAGGAGTAATAGGCATGAAATCATTTGGTTTGAAATCAATTGATTTCAAATTTGTTGATTACATATATTCTTCCTATTTTTGTATCAAAACAGATGGATATGGAAACACCTTTTTTATATGGTAGAATAGCTGATAATGAAAATTTTACCAACCGTAAAAACGAGACGGAGTTCTTGAAGAAGAATTTTAAAGGACTTATAAATACAATTATTATATCTCCTCGCCGTTGGGGAAAAACATCTTTGGTTCATAAAGTAGCCAAGTTGATATCCACGGAAGAAAAGAATGTCATTATTTGTCAGGTTGACATCTTTAATTGCCGTACGGAAGAAGAATTTTACACTGTATTTGCGAATTCCTTATTGAAATCCACAACAACTGTTTGGGAGGATTTTGTAACCGGAGTAAAAAAATACTTAGGGCGGTTGGCTCCTGTCGTATCTATATCCGATGCTACCCAGACCTATGAACTCTCGTTTGGCATTGATTTTAAAGACAGTCGCTTGTCTTATGACGAGATATTGGATTTGCCTCAAGTGATAGCCAATGATACGAAAAAGAAGATTGTCATTTGTATTGATGAATTTCAGAATATCAATGAGTATGAAGATCCTTTGGCTTTTCAGCGCAAATTACGTTCTCATTGGCAAAAGCATACTTCGGTTTGCTATTGTCTGTATGGAAGCAAGCGCCATATGTTGCTGAATATATTCAACAATTATGGAATGCCGTTCTATAAGTTCGGTGATATTCTTTTTCTTTCGAAGATAAAACGTGAGGAGTGGGTTGTTTTTATAGTCGAGCGTTTCGCCGATACGGGAAAACAAATATCAGAAGAGCTTGCAGGCCTTATTGCGGATAAAATGAAAACCCATCCTTATTATACTCAGCAACTTAGTCAGCAAGTGTGGTTTCGTACGCCGGATAGTGGTTGTACCAAGGAAATAGTAGAAGAAGCTTTCAGCAGCTTGATAGATCAGTTGAGTCTGTTGTTTGCTAATATTATTGATTCGTTGACTCCCAAACAAATCAACTTCCTGCTTGCGGTAGCCGATGGGGTCTCAACTTTCTCTTCAAAGGAAGTGTTGAACAAATATAAACTGGGTACATCTGCCAACATTAAGAATTTGCGTAAGGCGACATTGGAGAAAGATTTGATTGATATATTACCGGGTAATGTTGTTGAAATCCAGGATCCGGCATTTGAGTATTGGCTGAAGTTTGTTTATAAATGATTGGAGTTGAATGGAATTGAGTATATTTATAGTTCTCCTCCTATCTTTAACCCTTTGAATATAAGGGAAAAAGATAAGAGGAAAATTATAAGAGTTGTTTTTTATAACTTATTTATAAACAATAATGGTTGCATCATTCTTTGTTAAATTAGTTATAGTCTGCCCAGTTTTTAAGTAAAGAGTTTCTATCTTATTACTACGATTAGCATTTAGGGTAGTCAATGCAGGACATTCTGACACATCGATTGATGTCACCTTATCGTAACTTTCGTACCATATCATAAGACTTAGGTTTATAGACTGGAGATAACTACTGATAATAGTTAGATTTTCGGCTAATGAATAAACGAAACTACCTCCTGCATTGAAGCTAAGGATAGGATTATCTCCTAAATTATATTCTTCACAAATTGTAGGACTGCTTAATGAGAGTGATGATACTTTATGTAAACTTGAGATATCAAGAATTTTCATACTTGAACAGTTACCTAAGTTCAAGGAAGTTAGGTTAGGAAAATTTTCAATTCCACTTAATTCTTTAATTTGATTGGAGTATGAGGTGTTTGACAATGAAGTAGCATTTAATCCTTCTTCAAGAATAATACAATTGATTTCATCAATAGGGAAAATCCATCCGTTAGAAATACAAAGCGTTCTGAGGGCGTTGTCTGGAATTTTGATAGGAGTAGCTTTGGGATCCTTTTGAATAATGTTGATATTCTCTGTTAATATGCCATCCGGTGTAGCAATATGAATGGTTCCGCTGCGTGAAATGGAAGCGGCAGTAAGTTTATAGCTCACGTTTACAGTGGTCAGTCCATCGTCACTTGTTTGAGGTTCAGATATTGATTGGTCAGTAATCCAATCATCTCCCTTAGTTATAGAGATAGCATAATCTACATTATATTTCATTTTGAATGAAACCGTTTGTGTTGCTAAATCGGATACGATCATGTTACTTTCTGTAATTATAGCATCTATTTTTCTTTGATTTACATTAACGTTAATGGTTTCTGTTGTAAGTGGACTTGATAATGTAATTTTTGTACTGCGTTCTTTGTATGTTTTGTTTTCACTGGCTGTGAATAGTAGGAAAACTTTTCCTTTAAATTCTGTACGTTTATCAAATGTCAACCATTCTTCGCCACTATTACTATATGTAATTGTGGGATCAACTATATTGGTATAAAGTTCAATTCCTATATTATTTTCTTCTTTAGGTATAGAAAGATTTTCATCCGAGAGTAGATTCATGGAATAGGCCGGTTGAGATTTGATTTGGAGTGGTACAACTGAAGAATTTGTAAAAAACTTGAAAGTCGTAGTACGTTGTTCGTTCAGTTCATTAGGAGTGATGGTAAAAGTTACGACATCTCCATCTTTTCCTGAGGTTGTTGATGGATATGCCCAATCACAGATGCCTGACAGTCGCCAATCACTTGAACTAGTCACAGTTACTGTAGCTTCTCCTCCATTTTTGTCTACTTGAATCGTATGAGAGGATAGCGAGATTGTTGAATTAGCATTATCCATTACTTTATCATCATCAGAACAACCCCATAGTAGGATTGCCGATAGTATAATCATTGACTTCTTGAATAGTTTCATATCTATTTTTAAGTTTAATAGTTATTAATTAGTTAAATAGGGTTACGCTTTGTACTATTCTTTTCATAATAAAAATCAGGGTAAATTAATTCTTCATCATATATACCTCTACAAACGGATTGGCATTTATAGACCTGATAATCGTACCATGACGGATCAAGTGCGAAAAACATATAATACCCATAGCCTGCTTCTTTTTTGGAACGTGCAGTAGATTCATTGGTGTCTCCACTGCCGCGTCGTAATTCTATTGACATTCCGGCACATTGTTTTAATGTCATGCCAATGCCAGGGCTTGCAGTTCCCCCATAGTCGGCTACGGCATAATCACAATATTGACCAGGTTGCACTCCGTCAATTACATGAAGATAAGCTGAATGTATATTGCCAAGATTATATAGTGAAACAATTTTTTCTGGCATTACAGCTTTACATTCATACATTAATCGAGATCCGGCATAACCAGATGGGGTTGTAAACCAAGGGTTCGAAAGATCTGGTGAAATGGAATATTCATCATCGAAAGCAACTCCATCTAAGTTATAAGCTCGGCAATAAGCGGCCAGTTCTCGGGCAAATTCTTTCGCTCCCATATCCGAAAGTTGGGCGACACCGGCTTCATCCCAATTTCCAAGGATGCTGATAATAACTTTCATTCCAGCCTTACGTAGTGGTTGTAGATATTTATCATTATTGTCAAGCAGGAATTGAACATTCTCGTTATTTGCTAAGTATACTCGTTTCTTTTCTGGATTCCAGTTAATATTGGCGGCAAAAAGCACAATGTGATCAAAGAAATATTTGCCGCTTTGGGTCAGGAATTCCAAAGCATTGAGCGGATTTGTATCATTAACTTCGAAATATAAGACAGTTTGCATTGCATCTTCTCCTTTGTATGTATCAGGTTTATTACGATAGTCTTGGACAAGGAGCACCATGTGCTTGGAAGTATCAGTCAGTGTGATTCCTGTTGTAGAAGATGTTACTGTTAAAGGTATGATATAAGTTTTATCCTCCTCCATTCCCTCGAATGAAGTTAATGTAACTTTTATACTTGGCGTATTTTTGTCATCTGGTGCAAGTACATAAGTTCCATTATTAGCTATTTTGATGTTAGCTGCTGGAAAAACTTCAAAATCTGTCTCATGAATTGTATTATAAGTGATTGCGTATGATTCATCGACAGATATCTGAATATCTACTCCCTTTTGAGGTAATTTTGAAAGACGGAATATAATATTTGTACTATACTCATTATTGCGAAGTTCGATTACAGAACTGCTTCTATTGGTGTTTTCATCCAGTAATAAGCCGCTTAGTTGAGTCGCAGTTAGATATGGAGACTCATCTATTTCATTTCCTATTTCAATATTTTCTTCACAAGATGTTAAGATTGCTATGGCGAACATCACCAATAACAGGAAAGCGCATTTGATATTGCTTATCATATTCATATTTGATTCTTTATTTTAGGAGTTGTTATTGAGGTAATGAAACAGATTCCCATTTAGGTTCTTTTTCGATTGTCAGATCATAGCCACTAACACTGTAATCTTTAACAGTTGTGCCTGAGCCTTCATCAAATTTCCAATAGGAAATAAGTCCTTCAGATTCGGGGACTACAGAATAGAAATGATTTGTAGCCTGAATTTCTTCGCTACTAAGTGTACGATTCCAAATTCGTACTTCAGAAATAACGCCATCAAAGTAGCGATCGTCTTTGTAAGAATAGCCTATCCAGAAACAGCGTGAGCCATCTTCTTCATCGGTGTGTTTGGCACCGATATTGATAGAACTTTTCCCAACAAAGCCGGAAGCTTTCTCTATTCCATTGATGTATACTTTAACATTTCCTTCATCAAATGTAACAGCTACATGATACCATTTATTACTTTCTAACTGAAGATCTGCATTTGTGCAACTATTGGTTGAAGCTACTTGAAATTGGTTGTTAGGAATAGTTGCATCACCTATACGAAGTAGATAGTTGCCTTCGATTCCCATTAGTGTGTTTAATGTGTTGGGGAATGAGTTGGCTTTAAATAGTATTTCCATCGTATTCTGAGTCAAGTTATTGAATCTGGAATCATCGTTAAAATCAGGATAAGCACGATTGCGGCTGATATTGCATACCACATTGATGAGTGATGCTCCGCGAAATACATAATAATATGTTTTAGCACTTTGTAGTATCTCAATTCCTTCTACCGACTTAATTGTGATTGGAAGCGCATAAGTGATTTTCGTGTCAAGTTCACCCATGTTGATGAATTCTATTGGTAATTCAGGACTGGCTATACTACCAGATTGAATGACAGTAGAAGTTTCGGGCATTGAATAGTGTGCTTCAGGAAGAAGAATAACGGAATCGTCATAATATGCCAGTTTGTAGGTTGATAGAAGTTCGGGAGCGGGCGACATATTTACCTTGATATCATGCCCTTCGGGCTTTGCTATAGCTACAGAAAGCCCTGTTTGCACATTCATATCACCTGCCTTGAACAATATTTCTTTGGTGAAATTAGATGCTGAGATAAACAACTTATTGTCATAATGCTGTTCGTTTTCATCATTGTTCTGACAGCCAGTGAGAATCATTGAGAAGCCCGCGAGAATTGTAATTATTAAATTATTTAGTTTCATATAAGGTATTTTTTAATTAATGGTTGGATTCAATATGCTAATGGCTTCTTTGAGTTTAGGATAGACATTGCTTACATTAAAATAATCTTGTTCCGCTGCATCAATCGATATTCCTGCTTTCGTGTAGTCTACAGTCTTTGCTACTGCCCATTGAGCTGCACCTAAGATTGCAGATGAACCATCTCCGAGTTCACCATTGTAACTTCCAGAATTGGTGAGATAAGGAGTTGTTACACCTATTATAAAACGGTCGGTTGGTACATCCTTGGCGCATGCCATGAGGATGAGATAAGACATTTCATATGTATTTTTTGCATTATGTGCATTAACGATAATATATTTGCAATCAGAAAGAAGCTCTTTGTTGATAACATTCTGCGGGAAGCCTTTGAAGATAAGGTCTTTGTTTGTATTTGCAACTTTCCAATTGGCTATTGCGTCAAAAAATGCCCCTTGTCGTGCTGTTTCAGCAGAAATTTCATTTTCCCCTGTAAGAACATTGAGATCGACACCTGTGTAATTCACGACAATTCCATCTACTTCCAAAGTAGTGTTTGCGGTGATTTGTTTGATTACTTCACTTTTACAATATTCAATGAAATGTATTGCTGTCTCATCTATTTCTTCCTCTTTTTCTGTTTCATCAGATTCAGGTGTTAGTGTAGCATTGGTTGTTTCTTCCTCAAGTTGCTTTTTCCAAGCATTTTCGATTGCGTCGAAATCAACTAATCCCAAAATCTTTGTACCCAGTCTGCGTACCTCTTTCATTTCGGATACATTTATCTGATTCACTTTTTGCGTATTATTTAGACAAATATAATCAAGACTGTCAGGCATATCAGTAAGATGCTGACTGCGTGAAGTTGTTGTGGTACTTATATTGTCAACAGAAACAATAACTACTTGATGGTCTGATGCTTTAAACTCATCGAGTGCCTTTAGGTATTGGGCATAAAGTTCGGGATTTTGTCCTTCAATTGTGGGTTCGTTCAGTTTGATGCTTTCTACATCTGTCCATTCGGAGCATGATGCTGTAGCAATTAATATTATTGCAGAAAGCAATGCTTTGAATATCCTTTTTCTTTTATCCATTTTCATATTTATTCAATTACGGTTAATGTACAATTATTTACAGTCCCACCATACGTGAGTTGCCATCGTATCACCTTTTTTGGTCTTAGACTCTTGTGTCAATGCGGTAACAGCAGCTTCTACACTTTCTTTATTTTCACGGTATTCGTCAGTTGGATATGGCATACGTCGGGCGCCTTCCGTGTCATCAACAATCCCACCGCTTGCATTTCCTGCCATAGGCATCAATTTAGGATAACCAGTCCGACGATACTCAGACCATGATTCCATACCGTTAGGGAAGTTGGCAATCCATTTCTGAGTAATAATTTGTTCCAAACATTTTTCAAAATCACCTCCAGACCATGCGACAGTAACATCCGTATTGATGATTCCTGAATAATTGTAACTCTGACCGTTTTGCCCATTCAGTGGATCTTTATAAGCCTTTACTCTTTCTGTATTTGCCAAATAACTTTCAATTCCACTAGTTATTCCGTTCTCCTCGAATGACAAACGAATGCCGGCTTCATAAAGGTCTTTAGCTGATCCTCCCATATTCCAATTACGAAGAGCTCCCTCAGCTCGTAAGAAAGCAACTTCAGATGCACGGAATACAACAATATCACTGTTTGTAGCAACTTTCATACAAGAGAAACCTTGTGACCAAGAATTGTATTGCCCTTGTAAAATGCCTCGGCGTAAACCTATAAAACTTTCTTCTCCCGTATACGCAGCTCCGGAAACAGCACTAAAAGTACTTTTATCATAATAAGCCGCACGACGTGGATCATTATAGGCATTCATATAAATAGTTAAATCAGCAGAAATTCGTGCATCTGACCATAATACCATAAAACGTTGCCATGGATTGTGATCGGCTACTTTACGGTAAGCCCCATCAGTTGCAGTAGTCATGACACCTGCAGCTACAGCTTCTTCTGCTAATTGCTGAGAGGTCTTTCCATTTACATTGAATCCTGCCACATAACAAGTACGTATTGCTATTCTAAGTTTTAAAGAATTGGCAAATTTGTACCATGCTGATGCATTTCCATTATAGATGTTATCGGCACTTGCGCTGAAGTTTTGATTAACAAACTTCCCCAACACTGTTATGATATTATCCAAATCCTCAATCATTTTAGTATAAACAGCTTGTTGAGAATCATAAGGGGATTTTATCGCATTAGCTGTGCCTACTTGTGAATAAGGAATGGGACCATAGGTGTCTGTTACACGCAGCATTACGACAATACGGTATAGTTCGGCAAGCGATAGAAAAAGTTCATCATCACTTTGATTTTTCAAATTGAAGTAATCAGGATAAAACTTCGAATAGAAATCATTGAATGGAATCTTTTTCCAATCATCGGAAGGGTTATAAGTTGCATAACGTCCAGACCAACCAGTTCCCAAGTTGGAGTCGGCTACATAACCCGAAAAGCCTCCTGCCATCAAGCAGTCCACATATTGAGAAAAGTTTTCTTGTTCCGGCATCATCAGATCTTGTAGGTTAAGCGCTAAAGATCTCACCAAATACCAATCTACTCCCATGTTATTTTGGTCTGGTTCATGTGGATTCTTGTTATACTCTTCAAAGTTGCCTGTACATGCAGTTGTCCCGAAAAGGAACATGCCGGTAGCTATAAACTGTATTATTCTATATTTCTTCATCTTTTCCGTTTTTTAGAATTTAAGTTTTAAATTGAATCCTACGCTACGAAGGCTAGGCATCATAAAATAATCAATTCCTTGATAATAATTACCTGTAGTAGCCACGGATTCAGGATCAAAAGGAGCTTTGCAATAGATCATCCATAAGTTGCGTCCCACCAATGAAAGGGTGATATCCATAAGATTTTTCAAATTTTTTCTTGGAATAGTATAGCTGACAGAAGCTTCCTGCAATCGTAAGTTAGTAGCACTATATGTATAATACTGGGGAATGCCGCTGTCGGCACCAACTACAGTGTACCATTTTTGCACATCAATCATATCGTTGCCGTTTATCACGACTCCACCGTTATCACGAGCCGCTGCCGTAGTCTCAGATACACCATACGAATCAAGAACGGCTTGGGTTGCAGAATAAACTACTCCTCCCAAACGGGCTGTGAGAAGGAAGCCAAGCCCCCAATTGCCATACTGGAAATCATTACGCCATGCCATATTCGCTTTCGGAAAAACAGAGCCTAAATAAATATCATCCGTTTTATCATTTACTGTTACATTACCATCAGCATTTACATAAATTTTGTTGTTTGAATCCCGGAGTAGATCAGACTGTGAGTAAAGATCGCCTAAAGAACCACCCACTTTAAGAATAAACCGAGTCTTTGACAAACCTCCTACATCCATACGGTCTTTAGTTATTTCTTCACCGGTTACAGGATTTATGTATCCATCAATCAAACTTAAAATTTTGTTTTGGTTGGTACTGAAAGTATAGTTGGAACTCCATGTAAATTTGTTCCATGTATTTCTGTAGCCGAGAGACAATTCTACACCACGGTTGCGTACATTACCAGTTTGTGCATAAAATGTGCTATAGCCTCCTGTTGGAGAAAGTTTCGCATCCATTGTCTGGTTGTAAGTTTTGGTGTTGTAGAATGACACATCTAAATTGAAGTGCTTAAGAAAACGTGCAGTAAGACCTACTTCCCAAGAGTCGGTTCGTTCGGGCTTCAAATCATATAGCGGATATGCCGATTGAGATGAGTAAGCTCCGGTAGAGCTGTTCCAAGAAAAAGTAGGATAAGCCAAGAAACGCCCGAAAGGCAAACCTACAGAGGCCCATGAAGCACGTAGCTTTAAATATGAAATGCTTTCAGGCAATCTGAGCAGTTCCGACAATACAATGGAAGTACCTATTGACGGATAGAAGAAAGAGGTCTGTTTTGAATTTGGTCCTGCTAATTGGCTTGGCCAATCATTACGTCCGGTAAGTGTCAAGTAGTAAGTGCTTCTATAGCCAATTTCTGCAGATGCAAAGATTGATTGTGTTTGTTCATGATAACCGTTTTCTTCGCGCTTGCCGGTTTCTTTATCCAATTGAGCCACTGTAAAGAAATTGGGAAGCCCATTAGCTGCAATAGGCCCGCTGACAGAGAGAGACTCGGAACGATTGTCAGAGTAAGATGCTCCGATATTGGCTGTTACACTCCAATCTTCTCCAAATATTTTGTTTATATTCATCAACAAATCTGCATACGTTTGCTTGTCACGAGTGTTTGTTACACCATAAAAACCATTTTCACCTTCAGCAATAGTCGCAATAGTAGATGCATAATATTTTTGTGTATATGTATTGTTTGCATTATCCAAGCGTACACGTCCAGCCACATTCAACCAACTTAGAATGTCATAGCTCAAAGCTGCACTTAACATATAACGATCTTTATCGTTTTCGCGCAAGTTACGGTAATTAATCCAATAGGGATTTTGTAAGCGAAAAGAACCACCGCCTTGAGGCCAATACTGTGTATACATGTTGCGCTCCAAATCATAGCGTTCGTACATCTTATAGTCTTCCCAGTCATTTCCACGTGGAAATAAGTAAGCGGAAGAGAGTGGATTGGCATAAAGGCCTTGGTTTACCATATTACGGTCTTTTTGCATAATATATTGGGCGCCAACATCCAATTTCATTTTATCTTCGAGAAAAATAGTAGTGTTACGAAAAGTAAAGTTGTAACGCTCGTACTTGTTATTGGGAACAATGCCACGTGAATTGACCGCAGCAGCAGACAGATAGGTCTGGTTGTGTTCTGTACCAGTAGAAAGTGTAACGGATTCAGTCCCGATTAATCCGGTTTGAAAATAGTCACTTGCGGGATCATATCCACGATAGTTGGCTTCGTTCAATTTTTTGCCCCAGCTTGCATCCGTTCCGGAAGTTCCATATCGGTTCTGAAATTGTGGCATAATGAACGGTGATAACATTTCTGTATTGCTGGATACTGTCAGAGCTACACGTCCCACTTTTCCTTTCTTTGTTGTGATCACAATTGCACCATTAGAGGCATTACTGCCATATAATGCCGCAGCCGCAGCGCCAGATAAAACGGACATTGATTCAATATCATCTGGATTTATATCAGCTATGGCTTCAGTAGAACCTTGTGATTGCATCTCTTCTGAACCACCGGAAGCACTTAGATTATACATTGGAATGCCATCAATAACATAAAGGGCATTGGAAGATTGCTCAATACCTCTGGAACCACGCATTACTACTTTGCTTGCACCACCAATACCGGAGGAAGAAGAGTTGATATTCAAGCCTGCCACTTTTCCGTTCAATGAGTTGATGAAGTTGGCGTCTTTTACGGCTAAAGCGGATTCCGCATCTACTTGTGTAACATTGTAACTCAATGCTTTTTCCGAACGTTTAATTCCCAAGGCTGTTACAACAACTTCGTCAATGATTTGTGTGTCATCCATCATTGTAATATTAATTGTATTTTGTCCTTTTAAAGGAATTTCTTGCGTTTTGTAGCCAATATATGAATAAACAATTATTGGATTATTACTTTTAGTGACAATCTTATAATTACCATCTAAGTCAGTAATGGCTCCGTCTGTTGTACCCTTTACCAAAATGCTAACGCCAATTAAAGGTTCTCCCTTGGCATCTATAACCTGACCGGTTATAATCTGTTCTTTTCCACTTTGTTGAATAGAATTAGCTGCTCCCTTTTCAGACAAATAGATTATGCTGTCCTCTATTTTATAGGTAATATCCTTATTCCCCAAAAGAATGTTCAATACCTGTTCTAAAGAAGCGTCTTTCACCTTAAGAGGTTCAATGGTAACTGTTGACAGTTTATCATTATAGAAAAACTGATACTTTGATTGTGATTGAATCTGTTTTATTACAGTACCCAAAGTTGTACGTGGAGTTGACAAAGTCAACTGGGCTATAGCCCACTGCCCAGGCACTGCTAAAAACAAAAGGAATAATAAAGTTCGAAATAACTTCGACTTTCGAAGCGGATTTTTGTTTTCCATACATTTAATTTGATGGTTATACATTTTATTAAACTCCAAAAGAAGAGTGCCGACTTCCTCTTCCTTTGTTACTAAAACAACTCTGATATAATAAACACTTAGCCAACTCTCTCTTTTTAGCAAAAAAATGAAAGAATCTAAAACCTATTATTACCTAAATAAGGGTAGGATTTGCCAATTGCTTGGAGAAACTTAGTAAAGATTATATGCTACAATATTTTATATAAGAAGAGAAAGATGAGGCTGTTAACAAAGCAGCATGCTCTATAGAGTATTGTAAAAAGCGGCCAAATATATTATAATACTTTGAAGATCGATTGAATTGTTATGAATTGCCCAAATATTCTTGGAACCATTTCTACGCTAATATATATACCTCACTTTGGCTTATCGTTAATGACTAAAATGGATTAATTCCTCCTATAGATTTAAAAAATGGTTCTTCGTCACTTTCGGGGCAGCCCAATATGCTACATGCCTTTATCTATGGCCTGTGCCCGCTTATTTGAGGGAA
>CAKUYM010000069.1 GCA_934716785.1 uncultured Bacteroides sp.
CGAAAACGGGCGTTGATTGAGACCGTGAATGACGAATTGAAGAATATCGCGCAAATTGAACACTCCAGACACAGATCATTCAATAATTTTATTGCCAATGCCCTGTCGGCCATTGCCGCCTATTGCTTTTTTGAAAAGAAGCCTGCCATTGATGTGAATTTTGTCAAAGACAGGCAACTTGTGTTGTTTTAAGTTATATCGAACTCACGTTAAATACATCTTACGCTCATCTTTCTTGATGTTCTGCCACTTACTACCCACAAATGAGTATGTACCCCATTCGTTAGTTTTATATCTGAAATCTCCATCCCAAACCACACACGTATAGTCCAATTCCAAGCCCTGAATATCAAACTCTGTTACGACGTCCTCCATATAATACGACGAGCGAATATCCTCTCTATCAGATAGAAACCAATGTACTGGGTCTGGTTTCACACGCACATCTATGGCCAATGGACGCAAGCGGTAGGCCTGCGATGAGACGATAATACCATAACGCTCATTGCCTCGTGCTTTGGACTTCAACCACTGCTTCGCCTTCTCCACATCACGTGTTAGCACAATCGGATATTTGGTCAGCTCTTTGCGTGTCTCCGTAGCGGCTACCTTATTCATATCCAAAAGTTTATGCACGAAAAGAGACAACTTCTCGGCTCTAAAACTGCGTAACGATACGGCCAAGTGTAGCTCATCGGTAGTATATACATTCGGATGGTCTGCAAGTAGGCTTAACGCTTCGCCTGCCGCATACTCCTTATCGGTCAATCGTGATGAGATGTGCACGTGCCAATCTTTAAAGTGGTTATTTAGCGATGCAATCCACTCACTAATCCCTGCTTCACCTGTGTTGATCTCCTGTCCGCCACCAACGAGACAAACGACCATTACCCAATCTTTGTGGCGATCCATACACGAAATCAGAAACTCAGGCTCGGAGTATGGAAACCCCGGACGGCTCTTCTTGCGATGCATAAAGTCTGCCGTCATATCCTTAGTCCACGCACGCTGAGCCTCGTCAAAAATCGCAATGTGATCTATCGGAGCGTATGATTTATCTCGGTTTTTCTCGCTGCGGAAGTACTCCAAATCAGCTACAATCTGCCCATCTTGGATAATTGTTCCCTCCAAACAGGCATCTCGGAAGTGGTGCACATTCTGAATAAAGGATTTCACCTCTTGAGCAACCTCCTTTTTGGTGCGTTTCTCGCCTTGCTCTTTGAGCTGGCGAACCTTGTCGCGAGTCAGCGCCTCAACCAAAATCTTCACCAATGGGCCATTGCCCGAAAGATAGACAGCATTCACCCCCCCCTCTTTGCCTGCACTTTGGGTTGAAATGTTGAGCCCCACAAGTGTTTTGCCTGTTCCGGGCACACCCGTAACGAAACATATAACCTTATTCTGTTCTGTTTTTGCCTGCTCAATTACACGAAAAATATAGTTGCTCGTGTCGGTGAGATTGTCGGCATCTGAACGTGAAATATCCTTTACAGAGTGATTTTTATATAGAGCCTGTGCCGCCTCTATGATGGTTGGTGTTGGTGCATAGCGGCTAATGCTCCATAGGTAATTATCTATTTGAGTAGAAGGAAAAATCAGTTGTGACTGCCGGATAATATCTGCAATGTTGTCGCCATTGCTAAGTATTGGCCGTACAATCTGGTCGTCATATTGGAACAGCAGAATATCGTTCTCTTTAGCATTCGTGGCCACAAGAATGGGAATAATCGGTAAGTGATGGCTCTCCTCGTGAAAATATTTCAAATCGAGTGCATAATCCCAAACCTGATTAATATCCGCCCCTGTAAGCTCCTTAGAGCCGACCTTAAACTCCACCACAAATACAATTCCATCAATAAGCAGCACTGCATCGATACGCTTACCCATACGAGGGATTGAGTACTCAAAAAAGATGTCGCCACTAAAGCCACTGAGATGCGCTTTGAGTATTTTAATCTGCTCCGCCCATGCCTGTTTCTGAGTGTGGAGTAAATCTCCACGCCCAACAGCAGTCAGCTGAGCCCAAATTGCATCAAACGACTGACTTAGAATTTTTGTTATTGTATTATGGTAGTAGTGGCGCATAATTCGTCTTTTATGAGATTACATCAGCTATTTTCCTCAATATACTTCTTCGTTGACTTGGCTCCGCAATTTCCGCCTTACCTTTATCTATGGCTCTTTTAGAAATATAGTCTACAAATACTCGTTTTATCTTCTTGTTAAGATCCCTCATGTTATGATATTTACCTACATTTATTTTATTAAGAAAAACGTTGTATAAATTATCTGGCAATTTATCATCAAAACAATCGTTGTATTTTTTTGTTATTGAAGTTAACCTAAACTCTACATATTTCTTTTTATCTTCGCTATATAAACGGGTAAACATTCCTTTGTAATCAAATCTGGAACGTAATTCTGGAGATATTCTTGATGCAAAATTTTCTTTGCTTATATTCGAGGTAAACACTATGATAAATCCATTAATATCTACTTCTTCAGCTTGAGAACTAATTATTTTTCCGCTTTCCAGAACATCTAAAAAGTAATTAAATAGAGTAGCTGTTGATTTTTCAAATTCGTCTATAAGAATAACGCCAACATCTGTATTTCTAACTCTGATAAAAATTTCCCCATCATCGCTACCAGTATATCCCCTTGCACTACCGATTAAAGAGCTTAATGAGAAGTCGCTACTATAATTCCCAAAATTAATTTTTGCTAATCCTTTTTCCCCTCCAAGGCAATTATATATTGTTTTGGCAACTTCAGTTTTGCCCACACCAGATTCTCCCATAAGAAATAATGACAAAACCTTATGTTCTCCAAGTTTATTAAATACTTTAAAATTCTTTATTAACTCATGAAATTCATCTTTGAACTTCTCATGTCCGTATAATTGTCCTCTAAACTTTGAAAGAAAATCTTCGATCTCGACATCGGTAAGGTCAGTTATCCTTTTGTGGGATTTAATATTTGATTTGTGTGAGTCCCCAATAACCTTATCCCCAGTAGCTGGTGGCAGAATGATCTTTATATCATTAAATTGCAAGAATCTATATCTGAGTTCTTTAACGAACCTATTTTCGAATCGTTTGTCCGCAATGAATATAGTTTCGAACTCTGAAAATTTATCTAATATTCTTTCTCCTAGCGCTTGACAGTCAGTATAGCCGGATGCTAATACTGAAATATCAACAATTGTGTTAGATGTATCAATGCTGAAATATAAGCTATCATCTGTTATATCTTTAAGAAAGTCGCTTATGCTTATTATGGAGTATCCTTGGGATAGCACCTGCTCCTTGTAGATTCCAAATGAGTCCCATTCAAAAAATAATAATTCTTTTTTTAGCATAATTATTTAGTTAGGAATATTTACTTTTTGAATAATTGCTAGTAAATCGATATAATGATAATCTTTACCGTCCCCTGAGCTTGTAAACTCATAGGTATTAACTTCATTTCGAGGGTATTGACTATCTTGAATTTCATCATCTTCTGAAGATGAAGTTTTTGCTATAGTATTTTGTAGACTTCCTAACTCTTGAAAAAATTGGAATGAATTTTTAAGTTCATCAATAGTTATTTTGCCCTTGTAAAGACCCAAAATAGACACTTTCCCAACAAACAAATCGTCTACACTATATGAACTTTCAAACTCATTTTCAAAAGTTAAAGGAATTTTGATCAAGATACTCTCTGGTTTGTCATTTAGAGACCCTTTGATTTTATAAGCATAGTCTTTAAACATGGAATTAAATAGATTCGTAAAATCAAATCCATTAACTCCTGGTACAGACATATCTTTAAATGCCCCGCTTTGAAAAAGCTTAATAGTTCTTAATTCTCCTTCGTTTTCAAGTGATAATTTTACATTGTCAATCATTATTAGTTGCCCCTCTGTAACGCCTTCAAAAGATGAAATGCTTTGGCATCTCTCCACTACATCATTGAGTATTACCGACTTTGTTGTCTTTACTTCAAATGTTTCCAAGACCTTTTTCGAGTCGCTACCCTTTATGCCTCCTCCAATATCTCCTCCAACATTAAATAGGTTGAAAAATTTAGCACCCATTTGTGTCTTGATGTCGACATCGCCCTCAATAGCCTTATCTGTAGTCACTTCTTTGCCTTTCGAAACAATGTTGCTAAACATCATCTTTATTTCATACACTTTAGGGAAGTTTATGTAATATATGTTGAATAAATTCATAGTCGTTATTGTTTTATTCCTCTAAAGAATAGGTCTCATCATAAATATCACGTAGGTTGTTTCCTTCGTACTCCCAATATGCGGTAGGTTGGAGAGCATGAGTTATTCCTAATAGCCTTTTGGTTACGGCTGTAAGTGATAATTCTTCTCCGTTATATAAAACTTTCTTGTCTCCGGAGATAGTTACTTCCACCGACGAATCTTTCACAAACGTAAGTTTGACACCTGTATGAAGACCCATCTCTCGATAATTCATCGGAGGACGTCGTGCTGATTTTATCTTTTCGCCAGCGACTTTATCTTCTGGGGTCAAGTCATTTTCAATTTCGGCATTTACCTCAGTAGTGATGTCTTTACGGTCGAACAGTTCAAGTATGGCAGTGGCTTGTTCCGGTTTTATTTGAAAAAATTCACGATTGTCATTTATACGGTTAGGCTTAAATGCAGTGTGCAGAGCTTTTTCAATCTTTGCACAATCTGAAGCCTTAACTTCACACGCATACTCACAGTCGAACGGCACAGGAACACCTGTGCTGTAAAGCTCTTTCATTCGAGTATCAATACTCTCACGTGTAGTCATGCCAATCTTAACCAAGCCCGGCATGGCCGAGTTGGTTAAAACATAGACTATTCCTTTATTATCCTGTTTTGCCATATAATTATATCCCGAATTTTGATTTAATAACAGGTATAAAATCTAATATTGCATTTGATTTAATTATATATCCCAAATTATTGGGAATTCGGGATACAGCCAAGGCTTTTTGTTGAACATTAGGAATCGTGACTACTTCAATTTCACCAGTGACCGTTAATTGTGGACCTGCATATAACACACCTAATAACATTAGTCTTCCTTGCCCCCAATTCAAGTTCCCCTTTTTATCCGTATATCCACCTTTATTAAATAGAATAACTGGTGAGCCGCTTGAGCCAGGGAAACAGGCGGCATCAATTACAAATTCTCTTTTCCCATTATGGTTTAGGCTAATATTTGTAGCTGTTGTTCCTCTTCTGACAATTGGCATATTGTTAATTGAGTCCCATAAACCATTTGGATAACCAATCATCAAAATATCCTCGGCTACATCAATTTCTGAGATTTGTTTAATATCAGGGATTAATGTATTGTCAAAAGTGCGAAAAAATAAAGTTTTATTAAATGCACGTCTCGCAACTTCAACTAACATATTGAACGGCATAGCACACAAATCAATGTTAGGATCGGGGTGCATTATCCATTGCTGCTCAAAGTCAACGTCAAATTTAACAGGAAAATGATTTGTATACATAGGGTCACCATCGGAATCACTCTCTGTCATTATAAAAGCACCCTTTGTCATCCCGCAGACAACATGCTTATTCGTGATAATTAATGGAACTTGTTTGTCATCAATTTGAAGATTAAAGAAAAATCCTGTCCCTGAGAAATTGTTTGCCGATGCATTTTGTGTTTCAATGCGTACCGTACTAAAACATAATTGTTCTAATGTAGATAATTCTTTCATGGTTCTTACTTTTTTTACTTCTTTTTATTATCAATTAATTCCTTCACGTCCACGCCAAGGATTTTGGCGATTTCGAAGAGTTGCTCCAAGCTGGGTTGGCGACGGTTGCAGACGTAGGCGTTGGTTTAGCTGAAACTTTTGCCGATCTTCTCTGCGAGCCACGTTTGTTTAATTCCTTTCTCTTCAAGGACTTCTTTTATTCGGTTCATATCAAATGTTTTTTGATGCTTACTTCTTTCTGACGATAAAGATATGAAAAATTTCGCTATATAAAAGCGAAAAAGATGGAGAATGACAAAATTCCCCATCTTTTCAACTGATTGATTCTCTATTTTTTCTGTTTGATGTGCTCGGCTTCTTTGCGGAGCTGGTCGGCTTGTGCCTCTTTGAGGCGGGCTTGTTCTAGGTCACGGGCCCGTTGCGCTACACGTTGTTCGTGCTCTTCGACCATCCGACGCAGGGAGCGTTGTTTCTGTTTGTCGGGCTCGTACTCGAAGCTGGTTTCGAGTTTTAGTAGGTTTTCGGGGGTGATTTCTCCGAATGCTTTGATGTAGCGAAACTTAATGTCGTTATCGCTCAATCGGCTATTTGCTGTGAACTGATAGACGTTGTAGCTTACCGAACGAACAAGGCTACTCCGAGCGAGACCATAGCGATGACCACCTTTGACGATTTTAGCTCTATCGTATGAAGGTGCTTTTGTGGTGGCAGAGGAGCGGATTGGTGGTTGTCGAGTTTTTCGGCAATCGTGTGGAGCTGCTCTTGTGACCGCTGAAATTCGCTTTTGATTAGGGCGTTGGTGTTGGCGGCCGATTGCTCCAAATTGGAGAGGTCGGGTTGTGGGATGTTTCGTACTAGCTCTTCGATTTGCGAGGTGCCAGCGGTAGGCGAGGGCTGTTCGGCTGGAGCAGATTTTGCCGCCTCCATCTGCTTTGATAGGTTTTTGAACTGTTCGATGATGAGTTTGCGAAGCTCATCGAATGAGGTAATTACTAATTTTGCATCCATACTTTTTTAATTTTTAAGTGTTTAAAATCTGATTCCTTTTTTCTTCTTCTTGCGTTGCATTTGGCGACGGAACGCCTCCTCTTCGGGGGCGATGCCGTTTGGCAGTATCGGTATGTCGAAGAGCGAGCAGATGGAGTCGCTAGTGCTGGTGCTTTCGTGGTGTTCGGGACGGTGCTGCGGTTGTTGTTGCACAGGTGGCAAACTTTGCTGCTCGGCTCGGTTATTTTGCTGTAGGGCGTAGTCGATTTGGGCGTAGCTGAACTGGCGGTCGACCTTTGAACCGTTGAACGAGAGGTTGTTCATCGTGAACCGCACGCCCTCGACTTGCGAGGTGGAGCCTTTGGTTTTAAAGCCAAGTTCAATGCCCTCACTCCGTAACCGTTTTTGCAGCTCCTCCCACGAAGCAGACTGCGGAACGTGCCGCACCAGCGCATCGTAGATGCGGTATTTGGTTGCATCGGGCTCTCGCAGGCGATTCCGCTTGACGTTTTCTTTTCCGCCGGAAATGTACAAACTGTGCTTCTCGGTCAGCTCCCGACAAATTTTGGTACTCCGCACACGGTCGTGTCGGTCGGAGATGGTGCAGCCGTTGTTATCGACACGGTTGTAGAGCAGGTGGATGTGGGGATGTTCCCGGTCGTGGTGGCGACCGATGATGAATTGCGTCTCTCGAATACCCATCCGCTCCATATACTCACGAGCGATTGCGACCATCTTTGCGTTGTCGAGCTGCTTGCGGTCTTGTGCTGAGAAGTCGAGCGAGATATGGCTGATGGGACGTGTAACCCTAGTATTCAACTGTCGTTGCGCCTCGAAACTTCGAGCGACGGACTCCACATCTTTCAGTCGCACCCCCTCGGCAGCGAGAAGCTCGGCCTGCTTTTGGGGGTCGAAAATGTATTTTACGGCTCCGGCAAAGGCGGAACCTTTGGTGATTTTAGCCATCATTTATCAAGTTCGTTTAATAGGTTATCAATCTTTTCAGCAAGGAATAGGTACTCCGTCCGAGCATCCCGATAGCCTGCCGCATTGGCTCGGTGGGCAATCTGATTTAGGTTGTTTGCCATCCCTGCCAATTGGCGAATCAGCCCCATCGTTTCGGTGGAGAGGTGCTGCCGAATCTCCGTCTTGGGGATGATGGAGCGCAGGTAATCTTTGAATGACAAACAGGCTTCTGTGGACTTCGATGCGAGGGTCAAATACTCCTCGGTATTGAGCATCAGATTTACTCGGTATCTCCGTTTTTCTATATCTTCTTTGACGGGGCGACCGCCTTTTTTAGGTGCTTTCATTTTACTTACTTTGATGATGTATAATCGTATATTCTCTGCCGTCGCACGGCTTGACCATCGGGAGCAAGTAGGGGTTTTGGTACCAAAAACATAAACTTGCTAACCCAATTACAGCTTAATTTACAGTAGGCTGCTACCTACATCTTTAGCCCTCGTTTTTTTATTGATTTAGGGGCGCACGGCTCAACTTTTACCAACTCTAAACCGAGTGAATCTATCAGCGTTTTAAGCGACGGATTGCGTGCGATCATCCCTTGGAGGATGGATTGCGGCTGCTTCATTTCGAGTAGGAAATCGGCAATGTCGACCCCTTCGGCACGCTCTTTTTCGGTGGCGTTTCGTTCCAAATAGTCGAAAAGTTTGACCGTAATTCCCATCTGTTGCATGGTCGAAATTCTCGCAGACCAATCTTCCGTCGCTCCCAAATCGGGAAACAAAACAACGTTCCGCCCACTGAGCACATTGAGATTTTCACTACGGAAGCAACCGTTTTTTCCTCCGCTTGCCAACCACAAATATTGCGGCAGATAGGAGCTAGCGATGAGTGCACTCTTCTCGCTCTCGACAATGGCGACCGACCTCTTTTCGTCCGTCGGCAAGAGGTGTTCCCCGAAGAAACATTGCTTGAGGTTGAAGCTCTCCTTGTGGAGGATGGAGTGCACCCACGTGATATGATTATGGGGCTCTTTGATTTTTCTGCCATTTGTCGGATTGTATAGCATAATTTTACCGGTGCAAACTCTGCCGTGCAGATCTGTTTGCCAGAATACGGTCGCACCCGGCCAATGGTTTGCCGTGCCAACCCGATAGAGTTGCATCAGTCGCAACGCCTCACCTTCGCCCAACTGAGAGCTAAGAAATTGAAACAAACGGTTATCGGCATAATGGCTCATAGAACGCTCAACGAGTGGCGGATCTATGTAGCTTGTTGGTAGCGGTGGTGGCACGGGGCGTGCGACGCGCTCATAAGTCTGCACCTGCTGCGGATTCTGCTCGAAATACTCTTTTGGGGTGAAGTGGTAGCCGCATTTTTGTTCACGGTCGCACCGCCCGACGTATTCAGGAAAGGAGATTGCTGCCTGCGTGTCAATGTATCGGGAAAAGCATCTTTTCTGTTTGCACTCCGGACAGGTGTGTCGGGAGGTAACACCTTTATAGGGTTCTAATATAAATCTGTGTGTCATTTGAGTTTTTGTTAATGCACTTTCGACATTTTCTGCATTTTGAAGAGTCAAAATGTGGATAGTGTGGAAAATGCGGTTATACTTTTCTATACTCTCCGTGTCGGTCTTTCGTGAAAAGAGTTCCAATCTGTTTGCTCAGAAACTCTTTGAAAGCTCGTTCTTTCATCCCCTGATTGGCTGCTACCACCACTCCTTGTGCGGTGGTGAATAATTCGGGGAGTTGAGACAGAATGGATTGCTGTTGAGTGGTGAGAGCGATCTCGTTCATCAGATTTTGTACTCTGGTAGCGGTTTGCTTGAAATACTCAGTTAGCAAAATCGCTCGACGGACGGTCTCGGTATCTACCTGTTTCTTGCTGCACTCTCCGCAGAGCCAACGAGTTATCTGTATCACCAAACAGAAGCGGATGACATAGATCTCCAGCTTGCAGTATATCCCTAAAAGTGTCTCGTTGCCAAGGTTGTCGCACAATTCTGCATGTTGGTGCTGCCATTTGTACAATAATTTGCGAGCCTCTTCGCTAAAAGTGACCATTGAGGGCTGAATCTCGTTGTTTTCGTCAAACGAACACTCTAAATTGATAAGGTGATTCATCAGCTCATGCCATTGGAATTCTAAATCGGGTGATGCATCCTTTTCATTCCACCGTGTTTTGTGCTCAATAGTAGGTATGACAAACAGGATGCGGTCGATAAATCCGTTGTTCGAGCGGTCGCCATGAGCCAAGTTGCTGAGAATCTTTTTCTGAATGGTTCCAATTACCGTAATAAATGGTCGAGTGATAAAGACAGAACTTTTAGCACTCTTACGGTCAGAAATAACGGCTTTGGCACTGAATACCGACAACCAAAACTGCTCTTCCGAACCATTATTATAGCGATTGAAATTCTTGAACCATGCCGAAAGCTCGTCCGAGCATAGGCACAGACCTCGCCAGTTTTGTGCATGGATATAGCTTAATCCTTCGGGTGTAATATCCGACACCAAAAATCGCTTGCGGATAGGCTCTTGCGGAAACTCTTCTGTACCAGCATCTAAACGCTCCTTTTTTGTGAGAGACACATCTTGCTCATACTTAGCGTATAGCTTTCCAAACTCCTGATTCTGCCGATGGTCGAAGTCGACAAATGGTTTCATTGCAAAACTAAGCGGATGACTTTTGTTTGCCCCCGGTCGCCCGACCAACGCCACAAATAGAATGGCACTCTCCACCCATCCCTGTTTCATTTGGATGTGGTGAGTATTGCCGATTCCAACTGCAATGGCTGTAAAAATGGAGGCAGCAGTATAGTCAATAGGATAACTTTGGCACTCATGCACTTCGTGTATGATGCGTTGGATTTTGGAGGGAAATATCTCAACAGGAAACTCCGCTCCCGAAAATGACATCTCCAACCCCATAGCTTGACCGATAATCCCTTCGGCTGTGATTTTATTCTCTTTCATAGCTTCGAGGGGTTAAAGGCCGAAGCCCGATTTGGGTTTGCGATGCACTCCGCTCTGCATTGTGGCTAAAATTTGCTCGTAGTTCTGCTCTGCGGTGTTACGCCTGCCTTTTTCGATCCACGCCAGCAACTCATCTTCGTAGAAATAGAGCTTTTTGCCCTTTTTGTAGGATGGAAGCAGCCCTTTGCGGACAAGGGCGTAGATGGTAGGCTTTGCTTTTTGGATAATGCGACACGCATCGTCGATGCCTACTAATTGGTGTTTTTCGGTTGGTGGTGGCTGAAGCTCCGACACCAACTGCTTTAACTCTGCAACCTGCTCGGTCAGATAAGTTATCGCCTGCGGTAACTTATCAAAAGTGATCTCTTGTTTGCACATAAACTTTTGATTTTAATAGTTCGTGTGCAAAGGAAATCGGTGATTTGATGGTGAAATCCGCCACCAAAATATAACTATCGAATAACTTATCGGTAGTGATTATTGCTATAAACCAATAGGTTATAGCACAAAAAAGGCGACCACTTGCGGTGATCGCCTGAATAATTCCTGAAAAGTATAATTTATAGCTCCTCTTTGATTTTAATAATACAAGTTCCCTCGGCTCTTAGTTTGCGCTTGATAGTCGAAATTTCGCTCTCTTTCAACTCCTTAGCGAAAATATACTTGATGAAAGTTGCCGTCTCAATGCCCGATTTCTTGAATTGGTTGCCGATGTTCCAGCCGAAGTGCATCAGGTCGATGGATTTTAGTTTGGCATCAACGGTTACGGGCGTTTTTATCTGTTCGCACTCCTGCTCTGTGGCAAATTGAAAAGCACGGATGTGCTCGCAAAGCTGCTGCAAATCCTTCTCGGTCATATACAATGCCATCTCTTGCCCTGCATAGGCGAGCACTCGCTCCAAGGTTTGTGCCTGCTCTTGCTGAATCTTCTGTTGAGCGGTTAATTTGTACTCTTCATAATTGGGTACGGTGGGTTCCTCTTGAAGGGTCTCTGTGGTAGGCTCAACCTCCGGTTCCGGCTCTATGTGTGGGTGCTTCTTTCTGAAAATCCGCTCTACAACGGGCTGTAACCACTCATTGACAAAGGATTGAAAACTGAGATAAGTCGCGCTAAGCAGCAGGCATGCCACAACGAACGCTGCCAACCCCGAAAACTCATCCATTTGTAACTCCCTCACCACAAACAGGCGAGCAAGTACCGCAATACACAGTATTGACGCAAAAACAAAGCAATATATAATAATGTAGTCGTATTTTTTAGCCGTCATATTAATCAATGGTTATCATTTGTACACAAAGATAATATCTCAACTATTACAATTCTAATCTTTTGACTAATTGGCGTTTATTGGCTTTCGTTTGGCACTGTTTGGCGTTGCGGTCGAGGTAATCTATCTGAAATTTTGGATTCTTTCCTCGAATATTTTTCCAAAAATCTCCATTTCTCTGCTGGCAATACCCAATTTTGTGGCTAATGTTTTCCACTGACTAACAGCCGTTGCCACTTCGGTAATTATTTGCAAGGCAACCTCCTCTTTGAGCATATAATCTTCGCACACCTCCAAAAGTCTTGTTAAGTCGGATTTACTCGATGCCCCAGAAATAAGTAGGCTCTGATATTCATTTTGCGTTGGGTTCATATCGTAGGCAGGCGATAGAGTCCACCCTTTTGGGGTAAGCAAAAAACCGTGGTTGCGGAAATGGTCATCGGAATTGGCTATACAGATATTGAAAGCTACACGACGGAACAGCTCTTGCAGATTATGATTTACATCCGTACAGTTTTGAAGAATGAAATCCACAATATCCAAATAACCGTGACCTGTTCTCGCATTATCTCCATCGGATAGTCCGAGTAGCGTCATAGCCGAAGCAAAATGAATCCGTTTACCATTTGCCGTTCGGTCGAAACGCCGGGAGAGTAGCGTGTGATATTTATCATTGGTGGAAACCACCTGTGTTGTGGCTGCATTTACTCCAGCTTTCGTTGCCAGTAGGTGGCAGAAGTGTTCCCAAAGCCCTGTGTTGTAATCATCTTTGCGAGAAGGGAATTTGGCAACATAAAGTACTTTGTCTGTGTCAACCACGCTGGCTTTCGGTCTCGCTCCCCCCAATGAAGAGCCGGGTTGTACTAATTGAATGAGCCACTTTTTATCGGGTAGTTTGTTTTCTTCTTCGCTTTTTTCAACCTCCCCGCTGGCATGAATCAACTCACGGATACTGGTTAATGGTGGGATGCGTAGGGTATTGTTTGAGTTGATAAAGTCTCCATCGGGTGTATCTTTGAAGCGAAATCCACCCATGCGAGATGAATCATCAATCCCCAGCAGATAATCAAATGAAGATAAGCGACGGACAGGACGTTTCTCTTCGGTAGCCATGATTTGTTCTCTACGGTTGAGCAGCGTACGTCCCCATCGATCGGGTAAGGCATCGGAGAAGCAACCGAAAATATCTTTCTCCGGTTGTGTGTATTGCAGTCCTTTATAGTTATTCAGGTCTGCGCTAATAAATAGGTTGCCATATCGCTTCAGCCATTCATCATTGAATTTGAAAGCATAGCTATCAGAGCCACGAAGCGATTCATAGCTTAGCTCTCCGATGAGTTCAATATCTTTTAGCCAATCAAAGTCGGCATATACCAATAGTTTTTTCATGGTTTATTCTTTTTTAGATGCACGCTCACGACTTTTCAGGGTTAAATCTTGCAGCGATTTCCCTAATTTATCCTCTTTGGCAAGCCAGAGAATATCTTCATCCAGTTGCAGAGCGTAAAGCACACGAAGATAGATACCTATAGCAACGGTAGGCACACCCTTTTCGATTCGCGAGACAGTGAGGGGCGAGCAGGTAGCCCGTTCAGCCACCTGTGCCACACTTAGATTTCGACGTAGGCGAGCCAATTTTATCTGTTCGCCCACGATCTCCATTTTTTGTTCCAATTTCCGAGGTAACTTAGTTCCCATTGTATTCTTTGCCATAGCTATAACATGTCATATAATATGCAAATATAGTGCTTTTTATTTATTATATGATGTGTGATAAAATATTCATCACTTCAGCGAAATTCTATTCACTGTTTCTCGTTTCTTCTCGCTCACCAGCTCCGCATATATTTGCGTGGTTGACACGTTGCGGTGGGTGAGCATCTTGCTGACCGTATAAATATCTGTGCCAGCGGCAATTTGGAGGGTGGCATAGCTATGGCGAGAGCAATGGAACGTAATATGTTTCAGTATTTTAGCTTTCTTTAGCTAGTTTTTTAGAGGATAATTTATCATACTTCGGCTAAGCCCTTTGAAGACTTTACCCGTTCCTAGCTCTCCGCAAAGCTCAAACGCCTCGTGGCTGATGGGGAGCGTGGCTTCTGTTTTGGTCTTTTGAGTACGGATGCGAATGCAGTAGCCTTGATCGGGAGCGATACCAAAGTCCGACCATTGGAGATTCATTATGTCGCTGATGCGAAGTCCTGTCAGGCAGGAGAATAGAGAAGCTGCTTTTAGAACGGGGATGTCACAAGGCGTGACGGCTAATTGCTTTACCTCGTCTAATGTCAGATACTCTTTTTTTACGTCCTCATACTCTATCTTCTCTAAGAAGTCATTGATGTTCTCACGGAGTAGTTTATCACGATAGGCGATTTTCAGCAGACCTCTGAACGTAGAGTAATAGCCTGCTGCCGAATTGAGCGACACTTTGTGTTCGGTGTGCTTTAGCTGTTTGGCATTCAATAGGTAAGCCCGAAACCGTTTGCACAAATCCACATTTACCTCGCCAAAGGTGCATTGCCCCTGTACGAAGTTGAAGAAGTGAGCATAAACGACCTTCCATTTCTGGTCTTTACTCTTCATCATCTTAGCAAAGTAAGCGAGAAAATCGGCTTTCATTTTGTGTTTGTCTAAGAAACCGAACTCCTCATTGATAAGCGATTGCACCCGGATGCACCGGATGGCTTCAGCTTTGTTCAGCATATCGTTGTTGAACTCACGCTCTATCTCGTTTTTGGGATGGGCGTAGATGTAGATGCCGAGATACTCCCGACGGCTCATAATCATCGTTTCGGGATGGCGAATGGCAGGGTAATAATCGAGGTAAATAGAAATTTTGTCGTTACGGATGGCTCTTTGGCGAACTGTAACTTTGGTACACGTGTGTGTCATACGATTGTTATTTAAATGTTTATACTTGTTTTTTGATTGTAAAGAAAGATGGTGATAGTATGGTGGCTACCGTCACCGCTGAATAACTTACTCTATTTTGGGATCTCCTAATAAATTGTCGAGTTCGGGTCGAGAGATCTTAACGATTTACCGACTTTCACTCTGGGGATGTTGTGGTATTTGGCGTAATGGTAGAGTTGATCTCGAGAGAGATTGAACTTTGCCATTGCTTCTGCTACCGTATAGTATTGCGGTTCGTCCGGTTGGACTATGCCTTTGGCTATATCAAAATGCTTTTTGGAGTAACTGACAGTTTTGCCCTCTTTCTTTTGGGGAATAGCATTTTTCGAGGCGAGTGTATAGATAGCTGCCAAAGTCATATCGAACTTTTCTTGAATCTCCTGCACGGTGTACCACTCGGTGATTTCGGGATTGGCGGCTTTCTTTGAGAAATAGTTGTCAAGATGCTTTTTGCTCCAATAAGTTTTGCCTCGATTAAAGGTTCGGGGGATATTGTGTTTCTTGGCAACAACAAAAATCCACGAATCAACTACATTGTAT
>CAKUYM010000070.1 GCA_934716785.1 uncultured Bacteroides sp.
GGCTGGAATTACCTTGCTATGCAATAAAGTTATTAGCTTTAACACATGACCTGCCCCGAAAGTGACGAAGAACCGAATATCTTTAATAATTTGCTGTCATCTGTCACAAAAGTGGGGTTAATGTGTTGGGTATGAATCGATATGCCCGTGACAGCAAGAGGTGACACCAGTGTGACGGCATTTTTGCCGTCACACTGGTATTTTAATTCAGCACAGACAGAATTGGTTCTTCGGGTTGACACATTAGTTTCAACTACAGGACACAACAGTTTCATCTATAAGAAAACAAAGTTCCATAGGCAGTGGAACTATAGTTTCGAGCGTTTGGAACTACAGTATCAAGCCTGTGAAACTATAGTATCAAGCGTCTGAAACTACAGTTCCGAGCCTTGAAACTAATCTCTAACTGTAGTTTAATGTTTTAGGTTGACTACTTCTTAATCTTACTTGTAAGTATAGTTGACAAAGTTAATACTTAGTTATAATATGAGTTGACTCTTTCAATGATCAAGAAGCTATTTTGAAAGTTCCAATAGTTTTTCCGTCCAATCGGCAAGAAATATAGGAATATTAAGAATCACATCATCTCGTTTCAGATTGTTCATTGAGTAACGCAAAGCCAATTTTGTATCAAAACGATTTATATATATTCCAAGACTTTTGCCGTTCAAACGAGTACCGGATTTAACCTCTACAGGAAGTAATGAAGTATTGCTCTGTAGTAGAAAATCCACTTCTGCGGTAGCTTCAGATGTCCAATATCGCGGTTGTACATTGAAATGTGCTACGAGGGATTGTAACACATTATTTTCCGCCATTGCACCTTTAAACTCAGTATAAAGCGCATTTTCCGTCCAAAGCACATCGACCGGGAGTTTCGCCATGACACGAAGCAAACCTCCATCGCATAAATAAATTTTGAATGCCGAAAGGTCATCGTATGCACTCAGTGGCAAACCTGGTTTGGAAGAACAGAAAATGCGATAGATCAACCCAGCGTGTTCCAACCACAACAGACCGTCTTCATATTCTCGTGCCCTCGCTCCGGCTTTGACAAGTTTATAGACGAACTTTCGATTTCCTTTCGCTAACTGGGATGGAATAGAGTTCCAAATGGCAGTAATACGTGGAATATCCTTGCCCGGAGCATGTTTGGCAAAATCCAGTGCATAGGCTGTCAGAATCGCTTCTTGGATTTCCTCTATCTCCTGTACACCACGTCTTTCCAGCATAGCTGCAACAGCAGCCGGCATTCCTCCACAAACCAGATAACGGCGATATGCCTCTCCGACACGTCCCATTACAATTTCCGGCAGCGGTGCAATCTCCGTCAGGTTCTCAAGATATTCATACATTTGTGGCATATCGGCATGCAGAAACTCCCGGAACGTAACAGGGTACATTTTTAGAAATTCTACTTTACCGACAGGGAACGAATCCCCTTGTGAGAGAGACACATCCAAGAGTGAGCCTGCTGCAAGAATATGATATTCGGGAGTATCTTCGCAGAAATATTTTAAACTATTAAGAGCTTTGTTGCTCTGCTGAATCTCATCGAAAATAATCAAAGTTCGTTCCGGTTCGATAGGGCATTCCGTATAAAGCCGAAGAATATCGATTAATCGTTCGGGATTTTTCGTATTCTCAAACTCTCTGCACAATTCCTCCGATGCATCGAAGTTAAAATAAGCAACGTAGTCGAAATATTCTTCTCCGAACTTTCGCATAATCCACGTTTTACCAATTTGACGCGCCCCCTGAATGATGAGCGGTTTGCGTTCAGACCGTTGCTTCCATTTAAGCAGAGTGGACATTATATCTCTTTTTATCTCCATGTCACATTCTAATTATTGTCTATTAATCACATTTTACCAACATGATTTGTGCAAATATATACATTTTCGTAACATTGATAAAAGATAATCGTTTTTTTACTTCGTCACTTGACATCTTATATTTTATCTGTTGACAGATAATTTACTTAATGCTATAGGTAGCTGATCTGCATTACAGTAGAACAGTTGGAATATAGCTTCAATGAAATGGCAATACCTATAGGAAAACGTGCCAATGTTTAATTGCTTGCATGCAGATAATAGTTTTTTTGCATGGAATAAGGTTATTCCAGGTTATGAGACAAGAAAGATAAACAATGAAGGAAGCTCTATCGAAATGATGAACTAACATTTGATTCGGTAGAGGAAATGATTAGAATATCTGCCATATTATAGAAGAAAATAAAAACAGATTCTAACACTTAACTTATAGTTGGATGTCTGAGTAATGGTGTTGTAATCAGATAGTTATATTAAACATTGCTCGGCTGATATAAATTGCTTGGGTATAATATAAATCGTCCGTATACAATTTGTGCAGTTATAAAGGAAGATTCTAATAGATATAATTTAAAATAAAGCACGTTCTTTGAAGCGAAAAGTTAAACAACAATAAAATCTATTACGTATGAAAAGACATCTAACAATTCGCTTACCGTCAAATAGTAAAATCCTATTAGGTATTCGACATGACAAGTATCCTGTTATTAACCTTTATTTATTATTAACTACTAAAAATTGAAAGTGTATGAAAAGACGAGTCAGTTCTATGAAAATACCTTGTAGGATATGGCTATTGGCAGCCACGTTGTTTGTAGGGCAAGCGGCTTTTTCAACGGAAATGGAAGCTATTTCCTTTTCGATGGGCCAAGATATAGCGCAACAAAAGAAGGTAACTGAAGTTACTGGTACTGTTACTGATAGTTTTGGTCCTATAATTGGGGCAACTGTTACAGTAAAAGGCATGAGTGCAGGAGTAATTACCGATACTGGTGGTAATTTTAAACTGAAAGTTCCTGTAGGAGCTACCATTATGGTCTCTTATATTGGATATGAGAATAAAGAAATCCATTATAAAGGAGAAAGAAATCTGAAAATTCGTTTAAATGAGAATGTTCAAGAACTTCAAGAAGTGCAGGTAATTGCATATGGTTCGCAAAAGAAGGTAACTGTTACTGGTGCCCTTTCTTCAATTAATAATGAAGAATTGCTGAAATCTCCGGTTGCCAGTATGGCTAATGCGTTGACCGGTAAGGTTACTGGTCTTGCCAGTGTACAATCCAGTGGTCAGCCGGGCGCCGATGATGCTACATTGTATGTACGTGGTGTCGGTTCATTAAGTGCTGACTTGTCGCAACCGTTGATGTTGGTGGATGGTGTGGAACGTTCCTTTTTCCAGTTAGATCCAAATGAAGTAGAAAGCATTACTATTTTGAAAGATGCTTCCGCTACAGCAGTATTTGGTGTGCGTGGTGCTAATGGCGTTATTTTGGTCACTACAAAACGTGGTACACAAGGAAAGGCAAAAGTGAATTTCTCTACTACTTTTGCATGGCAGATGCCATCACGTGTACCTGAATTTGCAGATAGTTATGAGTATGCTACGGCTTACAATAACGCGCAACTACATGATGGTGTATCTGAGGATCAATTAGCATTCTCTTCGGATATTGTTGAGAAATTTCGTACGAATAGCGATCCGTTAGTATATCCGAGTACCAGTTGGACAGATATGTTGATAAAAAACTCGGCTTTGCAGACACAACATAACTTTAATATATCAGGCGGTTCCGAAAGAGTGAAATATTTTGCTTCGTTGGGTGTATTTACTCAAAACGGCTTATTTAATACTTTTGAAGAAAATGGTAATGATAAAGGTTTTAAATACAACCGTTATAATTATCGTATTAATATGGATGTTGATGTTACTAAAACAACTTCTATGCAGGTTAACTTGGGAGGTTATTTGAATGACAAGCAAGAGCCTAACTATAATAATGGTACGTATACAGATCTTAAATATTTGTTTCGTGATGTTTATACGGCTGTTCCGTTTGCGGGTGCCGGGGTTGTAGATGGAAAGTGGGTAGTTTCTGATCAGGATCTCTTTTCGGTGGGTAATTATACGGATGGTTTAAATGTATATTATGGTAAGGGATACAACAATCGCACACAGAATACTTTGAACTTTGATTTCAAATTAGAGCAAAAACTCGATTTCTTGACTAAAGGGTTACAAGCTCATGTAAAAGGAGCTTATAACAGTGGAGTTACTATCACCAAGCGTCGTGAGGGACGTGCCAATAAGTATGAAGCCATTTATAATACTGATGGCGAATTAATTTATAAGAAGACGCAGGATTATCAAAAACTCGGATATACAGAAAGTACAGGTCAATCAAGAAACTGGTATTTGGAGGCTGCCGTTAATTATAAGCGTGATTTAGGTAACCATCATATTTCAGCATTGGCTATGTACAATCAATCTATGACTTATTATCCTTTTGAAGGGAGCAGTCCCAGTGAATTCATTGGAATTCCGAGAAGTTACGTTGGTTTGGTGGGGCGTGTTACTTATGACTATAAGACCAGATACTTATTGGATGCAAGTGTTGGTTACAATGGTTCCGAGAATTTTGCAGAAGGACAACGTTTCGGTTTATTCCCTGCCGGCTCTATCGGTTGGATTGTATCTGAAGAAAACTTCTTTCGACCGGTTAAGAAACTCATTACTTATTTAAAATTCCGAGGGTCTTATGGTATTGTGGGCAATGACCGCGTAAGTGATTATTCTCGTTTCTTGTATTTACCAGATAAATATTTGATTAGTTCTGGAAGTTATAGTTTCGGAACCAATACGTCAACTCTTATTGCGGGGGCTACGGAATCTAAGAAAGGTAACCCGAAGGTGACATGGGAAACATCTGAGAAGCAAAACTATGGTATTGATGCAAAATTTTTTAAAGATCATTTAAGTGTTAACTTCGATTATTTTATTGAGCATCGTAAAAATATCCTGAAGTCTCGTACGATATCTCCCGGATATCTGGCTGTCAGCCTTCCAATCGCCAATATTGGTAAAGTAGACAATAAAGGTTACGAAATCAATGTGAAATGGGACGATCGTATTAATGCAGTACGTTATTACATTGGAGCCAATCTTTCATATGCTAAAAATAAAATCGTATTCATCGATGAAATCCATTATCCTTATGAATGGATGCAAACGGAAGGTAAACCCGTAGGACAACAGTTCGGTTATGTGTTTGACGGGTATTTTACGGAAGAAGAAGCGGCCAACTATGAAAACTTGAAGGGTAAAGAAGGCGGTATTGCCAATCAGGGATCGGGGTATATTCCTCTTGCGGGTGATGTGAAATACAAGGATTTGAACGGTGATGGACAAATTGATGAAAAAGATGTTCGTGACATCGGTTATCCGAAATATCCTTTATATACGGCAGGTATGAATATGGGTTTCTCATGGAAAGGATTTGATTTCAGTATGACATGGGCCGGAGCTTTCAAGACTTCGCGTTTGTTGAGTTCTATGTACCGTGTTCCTTTCGGAGAAAGTAATAACTCAGCTGTCATGAAGTACATGATTGAAGATGCTTGGACTCCGGAAAAAGGCAATTCGGCTAAGGCACCGGCACTTTCATTCAAGAGTAAATCGCACAACTATCAGGATTCGGACCTTTGGCTGAGAGATGCCTCTTATGTTCGTTTAAAGAATATTGAAGTAGGATATTCATTCCCGAGCTCTTTATTGAAGAAAGCGCATATCGGTTCGCTTCGTATCTTTATGTCCGGATACAATCTGCTAACTTTTGATAGTTTCAAGGTTTCTGATCCAGAAAGTGATCCGAGTGGAACAGCTTATCCATTGATTAAAGTGGTGAATGTGGGATTGAAAGTCGGTTTCTAATCTATTAATTAATAAAAATCATGAGATCATTAAGAAAACTATTATATACTGTCCTTTTGATAGGATCTCTATTTACAACTGTTTCTTGTGAGGATTTG
The DNA here is from genome assembly GCA_934716785.1 of uncultured Bacteroides sp. GTDB lineage: Bacteria > Bacteroidota > Bacteroidia > Bacteroidales > Bacteroidaceae > Bacteroides. The sequence goes on from CAKUYM010000070.1 coordinate 5,862, forward strand.
GCATTCGGTGACAAATTCCTGCAAAAACCGCCAAGTTCAGATGTAACCATTGATACTATATTTTCTTCGGCAGAATATGCACGCCGTATCTTGTGGAAGAGTTATCAGTCACTTCCTTATGGAATAGAAACTTCCGGCTACTGGACACAAATGTGGCTTGGAACGTTGGAAGGTTTAACAGACTTGAACTACGATAACGTAGGTTATTCAGGTGTAATGAAAGTATATTACAGTGGTAACTATAACGCTTCTATAGAAGATACGCCCAGAAGTACATATATGGCGACAAAAATCCGTTTTAATAATAATGAAAGTGGGATGTGGGGAGCTATTCGTCATGCTTGGCTATTTTGCGAAAATGTAGACCGTGTGCCGGATATGGATGCTGTGGAGAAATCACGTCTGAAAGCCGAAGCTAAAATGATTGTGGCTGTCTACTATTCTCATATGTTACGCCATTATGGTGGCTTGCCAATCGTGGATCATGCTATCGATCCTGAAGATACCAATCTTCCGGGACGCTCTACATTGCAGGCAACGGTCGATTTCATTGTAGGATTGTTAAATGAAGCTATCAACTGTCAGGATCTTCCTTGGCGAATTTCGGATGCGGATTTGGATAATTGGGACGGGCGAATGTGTAAAGCCGGTGCTATGGCATTGAAAGCGAGGATACTTCTATTTGTAGCCAGTCCGTTATTCAATAACACAGAACCTTATTATAACGGAGAAGCTTCCGAACAATTAATGGCTTGGTTTGGCAATTATGATAAAGAACGTTGGAAACTTGCTATTGATGCTTGCGAACAATTCTTTACTGCTCTCAATTCTAACGGATATTATAAGCTGGTTGAAGCTGGAGATAATGGTACATCTTCAGACCGTCAGGCATTTACAAGTGGATACTTTGACCGTGGAACTACGGAAACGCTGATTTCTGTGAGAAGGGGAATATTAAATCCATCCAAGAATTCTATAATGAGTAATTCTATCCGTTGGGGAGGTTATTGTCCTACAAAAGAATATTTTGATATGTTCCAAATGGCGGATGGTACGGATTTTGATTGGAATAATCCGGAGCATGCAAAAAATCCTTTTTTAAATCGTGATCCGCGTTTATATGAAACATTTATTCTTGATGGCGATGATTTCAACGGACGTAAAGCCGGTTTGACAGAACCCGATGGAGAAGATTATCCACAAGGACAAGACTGGAAAGCCGGACAAATGCATGAATTGAGCCTGGCAACAGGACTGGCATGTCGTAAATGGGGATTAGATCGTAATTCATCTTGGCAGAATCGTCCTATTCAATGGCCATTCTTACGTTTACCTGAAATTTATCTCAACTATGCTGAAGCGTTGAACGAATACTACGGTGCTCCGAATGCACAAGCATATGACGCTGTTGATAAAGTGCGTGGTCGTGTAAACTTGCCAGGACTTAAAAAAGGATTAGGACAACTGGAATTCCGAGAAGCTCTTTTGCGTGAACGTGCGTGTGAATTTGGTTATGAGGAAGTTCGTTTCTTTGACTTGATTCGCTGGAAACTTTATGACGACTTTGAGAAGAAGTTGCATGGTTTGCACGTGTATAAACACAAAGATACAGGTGAATATAAACTTGTGCCGTTTGAACTGACTAAATACACTCGTGTGTGGTGGAATGGTGGTTTTGAACCCAGATGGTGTCTGAGTGCATTCCCTTCTAAAGAAATAAATAAAGGATATGGCCTTGTTCAGAATCCGGGTTGGGAATAATAAATTAATGATATTAACAGAAATAGAAATAACAATATACTCATGAGAAAAGGTATCAAGTTATTAGTAGCGTGTTTGTTATGTTCGCCCGTGGTTATTGTAGCCCAAGAACAGGACAGCTTGTTTGCACGCAAAAGTAAAGTGGCTATAGAGTATGGACGCGGCATTTCTTTCAATTTGAAAGAATCGACTACGGCAACTGCAGTAGCAAGTGAGGAGGAACTTTCGCATAAAAAGAGTATTAACAACTCTAATATGCTTTATGGTTTGATTCCCGGATTGCAAGTGCTGCAAAATTCCGGTAATGCTTGGGATGACACCGCAACATTGAGAGTACGTGGATATGGAACCAGTAGCTCTACTACTCCATTGGTATTGGTAGACGGTTTTGAACGCTCGTTGGATCAAATAAGTGCTGATGAAATAGAGTCTGTCACAGTCCTTAAAGATGCAGTTTCTACAGCTCTTTATGGGATGAAGGGGGCCAATGGCGTTATCTTGGTGAAAACGAAACGTGGAAAGGTAGGTAAACCGGAGATTAACTTTTCTTACCAGTTTAATATGGCTACGCCACAACGTCTGCCGGAATTTGCTGATGGGTATACTTATGCCAAAGCTCTGAATGAAGGATTGACCAACGATGGATTGTCAGCACGTTATTCTGCTAAAGAACTGGAGGCTTTCAGAACTCAAAGTAATCCGGATGTATATCCTAATGTAGATTGGTGGGACGAAGCACTGCGCAATCATAGCTATGGAAACAATGTAACCTTCTCGGCAAGAGGTGGTGGAGAATTTGTACGTTATTTTACTCAGTTGAATTATTTGAATGATAATGGCATATTGAAGCCGACAAGTGACAATGACGGTTATTCGACCCAGTTCAAATATTCAAAGCTGAACATCCGTACCAATTTGGATATTACCGTAAGCCCTACCACTACCGTACAACTAAACCTATTTGGGAATTTTTCCGAACACAACCGTCCGGGAGAAACGGCATCGACTATTTTCGATGCGTTGTATAAAGTTCCGTCCGGGGCATTTCCCGTGAAAACATCCCGTAATATATGGGGTGGTACGACCGTGTATTCCAACAATCCGATTGCAAGCATTTCCGGTGAAGGCTACGCTCGTTCGCAAACACGCAATATGTATGCCGATATGAAACTGACTCAGGATTTGAGTGCACTGGCGAAAGGACTGTCGATTGGTTTTCAGGTAGGTTTGGACAACAGTGCTTCTTATTGGGATAATAATAAGATGACTTTTGGATATGAGCAGGCTGCAATGGATTGGGAAACTGGGGAAACTACTTATAGTACTATACGTAATGAAGGTACTCTTTCATTCAGTAAGAGTGTCGGGGCTTCGGTCAATCATTTTAATTTCGGGGTCTACACCAACTATGCTAAGGATTGGAATAAGCATAGTCTGGTTGCAACCCTACAATATAATATGGATAAAACGAATGCTAAGGGACAGAATAATTCGAAAGCATTTATGGATGTAGTGGCACAGGTTCACTATGTGTATGATCATCGTTATGTATTGGACGCATCTTTATCTGGTTCCGCTGCCAGCATTTTGGAACCGGGACATAGATGGGGGCTCTTTCCATCAGTAGGTGCCGCATGGGTTATGTCGGAAGAAACTGCGTTGAAGAGAGACTGGTTGAACTTGTTGAAACTTCGTGCTTCTTATGGAATTGCCGGACGTGCCGATTACGGAACTGACCTTTATCTTGATGTATATGGAACGGGAGGTAGTTATTATTTCGGAAAAAATCCGGCGAGTATCAGTGGTCTGAAAATTACTCAACTGGGTATTACCGATATGACTTACGAGAAGTCTCACAAGTTGAATGTAGGATTTGATTTCATGGCTTTCAACAGACTGTCTGTCACCATTGATGGTTTTTACGATCATCGTATGGATATTCTTGTTAGTGGAGATAATACTGTATCCTCTATATTTGGCTTAACGGCTCCTAAAGTCAATAACGGAGTTGTGAATAGTTATGGAGTAGAAACAAGCGTACGGTGGACGGATAAAATCGGTGATTTTAATTATCAAATTGGTGGTATGCTGACTTTCAACCGTAACAAGATTATTAACCAGAACGAAGAATATCGCCCTCATGACTACTTGAAACGTACAGGCAAGCGTTTGGGACAGTTCTTCGGTTATGAAGTGGAAGGTATTTACCAAAGTCAGGAAGAGATTGACAACCGTAATGTTAAACAAAATCTTTCAGATGTTCGTCCGGGTGATTTGAAGTATAAAGACCAGAACAATGACGGAGTTATTGACGCTTATGACCAGGTAGCTTTAGGATATAGTGCTATGCCGGAAATCTATTACTCATTCGACCTGAATCTGGAATATAAAGGTTTCGGTATCTATGCTTTGTTTCAGGGAACGGGAAATCAGAGCCGTCTTCTGAACACTTCAAGTGTGTATTGGCCTTTGATTAGTAACAGCACTATCTCCACTGAATATTATAACAACCGTTGGACTCCGGATACTCCGAATGCTAAATATCCGCGTCTGACTTCAGAAGGTTCCGCCAATAACTATACGACTAATTCCTTGTGGGTGGCTGATGCATCTTATATGAAATTGCGTACATTGGAACTTTATTACAATTTCTCACAGGAAATGATGAAGAAAAGCAAATTTATCAAAAGTGCCAAAGTCTTTGCACGCGGTCACGACCTTTTCTGTGTAGATAAGATTAAAGTATTAGATCCTGAAAATATCGGAACAAATCATCCGACCATGACTCAGTATACTTTTGGTGTTAACTTATCATTCTAAAAAGTAAAATGAACATGAAGTATTTTAAAATCAAACATATTGCCTTGTTGCTTGCGGTTACATCCGCTCCTCTGTATACAGCTTGTGATTTTATGGATTGCAGCGAAACAGATTATTATTCAAAGCAACAAATTCTGGATAACGTGGACCGTGTGAGACAACTGGCTACACAGGTATATAGTTATTTGCCGCATGACTTCTGCAATACATCGGGAGCTATGCAAGATGCAGCTACGGATGATGCTATCCATGTTTACGAATCATCTGCTATCCAACGGTTTGTTAATGGTACGTGGTCAGCCAATTATACGGTCAATGACGTATTCGGTACTTACTACAACGCTATCCGTGATGCTAACTTCTATCTTGAAAACTGTGTCGGACTGACATTCGACGAATGGAAATATTCCGATGGTTTTGCCGATGATTATAAAAGTTTCCTGAATTATGAGCATGAAGTTCGCTTTCTGCGCGCATTCTATTACTTTGAGTTGGTGAAACGTTATCAGAATATACCTCTGATAACGAAGACACTAACACAGGAAGAGGCCAACGAAGCAGAACCTTCGGATGCAGTTACTATCCTGAACTTCATCATCAGTGAGTGTATTGATCTGGCTAATGACAAATTGCCTGCTAATTATAATAATATGCCTGGTGGAGAAGGTAACTTGCAACGTGCTACTAAAGGTATGGCTCTTGCATTGAAGTCTCGTGCATCTCTGTATCTTGCCAGCCCTTTGTATTCTGCTGATGATACGCAGAAATGGAAAAACGCCGCTCAGGCAGCATACGATCTTATTAGCCAGGTCGGTACTTTAGGATATAGTCTGGATTCGAAATATTCTAATTTGTACGGTGCTACCAATAACCAAAGTAAAGAAGTCATCATGTGCCGTCCCACGGGAGCAAGTACAAGTTTTGAGTCTGCAAACTTCCCGATGGGAGTTACTAAAGGCTCTACTACCACTTGTCCGACAGAGAACTTGGTAAGTGCTTATGAAATGGCGGATGGTACAGCTTTTGACTGGAGTAATACAGAAATGGCTAAAGAGCCGTATGTGAATCGTGATCCTCGTTTGGGAATGACTGTAGTATATAATGGTATGGCATGGCCTAAAACGACACCGGTAGAGGTGTTTGAAGGAGGTAAGAATGGTCAGCCTATAAAAAATGCCACGACTACCGGATATTACTTAAGAAAATATGTGAATAACAGTGTCACTTTTGAACCGGGTGAAACTACTACCAGCCAGCAGCATAACTGGATCTTATTCCGTTATGCAGAAATTCTGTTGAACTATGCAGAAGCAATGGTAAATGCTTATGGTGATCCTGACTACACAGGTTCTTATAGCCTGAGTGCACGTGATGCAGTCAACCAAGTACGTAATCGTGGGGATGTGAAAATGCCGGCTTATCCTGCCGACATGAGTAAAGATGCCTTTTTGAAACGATTGAAAAACGAACGCCGTGTAGAATTTGCATTCGAGGGACAACGTTTCTGGGATCTTCGTCGCTGGAAAGAATTAGGTGACATGCAGAATATTTATAAAGTGAAAGTCATTAAGCAAACTGATGGTACTATTCAATATACGAAAGCTTTGCATGCCACTTACAATATTCAAGATAAAATGTATTTCTATCCGATTGCGAACACTGAACTTTTTAAAAACCATAAGTTAGTACAGAATACGGGTTGGTAAACTTAGAATGAGTCAAGCAATCTTGTAACGGTGGGGGATGTCAAAAAGATCTATCAGCAACCTATTTTGACATACCCCATTCTGTTTAAAGTAAGAAATTCAGGTTATTAATTAAGATATAAAATAGATGATGAGATGTAGATATATAGTGTTTTTTGTGGTATTATGCGGTCTTTGTCCGGCTTGTTCGAGTGATGAACCTACCGACGGCTCCATAGGAGAAGAAAATGGCAAAGAAGAACCTCTTCCCGATAAAGGAATCTTATTTGCTGACTTTGAGATGTATGATACTACTCCCTATTTTTTCCGGTATGGTAACTCGGGCAGCAGTAAGATTGACGATTATTATCCACGTTGGGCATATTCCCATATAGTGATAGATAATCCGGTTAAATATGAAGAGAATACATCTTCTAAAGTGCTGGAATACACTTCGATGGAAGCCAGAAACTATGGCTTGAAATTCCGTTTTTCCGAAGTGGCAAGTATTGATGAGTTAAGAGGAATCCGCTTTCGGATTTACCAACCCGCCAATGTGGTAGGAAAAGAAACCTGGAAGGGAACTTCAAAAGCTGGCTCCCAACAATTAGGCGTGAAACTGATAGGAAGATTTAATTCAGTGAATGATTACGAGCAGGAAGAGGGGATTTTGTTAACCAATTCGTTGGTCGATTTCAAAGAAGAAGGAGTCTGGAAGACGTATACGTTTACATTCAGTAAGAGCGAATACAGTGCTGCTGCTACACAGTTGAAGAATGGTATAGCAGGTATGGTTATTCTACCTACCTATGGTTCCGGAGTCACTTTGACTGAAAGGAATAAATATAAATGTTACATCGATGATATTGAGATTTTATAATAACAGAAAGAGAGTTAAAAGATGAAAGATAAATGGTTTCTACTATATATATTATTGGGTATATCATGTGTAAAGGCACAAACTTCGGACGTGGATAAAATGTTTCCGAACGCCGTGCTTACACGTGAAAGCTATGATAAAGTGAAAGCTGTATTGGAAAAGGCGGATAATACAGTTTTTCCAATGAACTGGTATGTCAAACAGATAGAGACTCCGGCTAAAAAGATTGTGGAGAGTGACCGAAAGGCAACCCCAGTTAAATCTATAGACGAAAATCCGAGTAACGTAGATATTAGTAACGAAATGAAATCCATTCATCAGTTATGTCTGGCGTATACTTTTACTCAAGATAAGACGTATCTGAATAAGGCGGTTGAATATCTGAAAGCATGGTCTGAAATCAATGTTGCTTTGTCGAAAAGAAATATTCATGAAGAATCATATAATATTGCTGTTGAAGGTTATTCGTTGATTCGCAAAGTAATTGACCAGTCTGACCGGGAATTGATTGATACTTGGCTACGTAAGAGGGCGGAGGTGTTTATTAAAGATAATGACTTGAGAGTCAATAACTGGGGTACCTGTTTGCTGTATCAGTTCTATCTGTTTGGCACGGTATTGGAAGATGAAGCAATAATTGATAAGTTCCGTTCCTCGTATGACGATTGGGTGAAAAGCAACCTGTTTCCTAACGGGACGACAACGGATTTGCTTGGTCGTGACGCTTTTGCTTACCATGCTTATGATTTACTATTTTTTGCGCGTATTTGTCATCTGAAAGCTATGCATGAAGGTTACGAAACTGCTGAAGCCTTCTATGAGAAAGATGTACATTGGGGAGCTTCTATTCGGAATAGTGTGGTTTTTTGGAAACCTTTTCTGTTGGATCCCAAGAAATATACTCACCTTGAATTTGTCTCGACAGAATATGAACCCGATAAGAAACGTTCGGATTACAATAAAGCTTACAATCCTTCGGGAACTTTGTATGTGATTGATGAATTGTACGAAATAGATAAGGAACTTAAAGAGGTCTTGGAGTATTATAAACGTAATTGGGATGTTTCTTTGAAATTGGGATTAAGTTTTTTACGTTGGTATTGATAGTTTAGTTTCTTGTTGGAGTATTCAATAGGATTCTGTTTATAGGTGTTCCCGAACATGTAAGTATATAGTAAGATTTATAGATTGCACTTTTGTGAATATTGCAAATAATCCGTATATTTAAGTGGTGAGAATCTGTAATGAACAAAACAACATTAAATGAAGAATAAATTATGAAGTTACGTCATTGGTTATTGTTATTTATTTCCTTCTTTTTTATTTTGCCATTATATGCAGAATATTTCAAACATATTGGTTTGTCGGAAGGTATTACACAGCCCTCTGTTATGGCTATTTATCAAGATAGGTTGGGTAGAATGTGGTTCGGGACGAAGGAAGGAATAAATCAATATGACGGGAATCGTATAAGAGTGTATAAAGGATGGATATCTGTGGGCGAAAAATCACCAGTCTGGTTGGGAAATGAGGTGTCGTTTATCGTTGGTGATAGTTTGGGTAATCTATGTTTTTTGATTGATAAGAATTTGATCAAATATGACATACAGACAGAAAAATTCGCACGGCTCACGAACGAGGGTGTTATCACCGCACTTGCTTCTTCCGAGGGGAAAGTGTGGTATATGAAACACGATTCTTTATTTTGCCTAAAAGCAAATGAAGAAACGATTTTTCTAAAAAAAACGAATATCACTTCACGTATTTGCTGTCTGACCATGATGGACGATCAGATTGGCATTGGAACATATAACGGGGTTTATTTGATCGATCGCCGTACATACCGGCAGAAGCAACTATTGGAAGGGGTGGAAATTTATCGGATATTCGAAAGTTCTCAAAAAGAGCTATGGATTGGCACTCGCATGCATGGATTATATCGGATGGACAACAAACAGCAATTGTCAAAAATACCTTATTTGCCAGGAGCTTCGGAGGGCATTAGTAGCGAACAGATTCGTGATTTTGTAGAAGATAACGAAAGTAATATTTGGTTTGGTACGTTTGACGGACTTCACCGGTACAACATTGGCAGCAAACAATATTCTCTCATTCAAATTCCTCAATATGCGGGTGGATTGAATCATCCTTCTATCTTCGCATTATATAAGGATGTTGCCGGAACTATCTGGGTGGGTAGTTACTATGGAGGTATCAACTATTTCAATCCTCAGTATGATACTTTTGTACATTATGACTATGGGAAAAATATAAACTCATATTACTCCTATATAGGAGATATTGTTCTTGACAAAAATGAGCATTTATGGCTCAGCACAGATGGTGG